>JBDUCK010000001.1:0-48171 GCA_040003485.1 Ferruginibacter sp.
GGGTTGCATGTAATGCATCATCTACACGATCTTTCTTTTCTTTCATTTCCAGTTCGGTAGCAGCACCTACATAAAGAACCGCAACACCACCAGCTAACTTAGCCAGGCGTTCCTGTAATTTTTCTTTATCGTAATCTGAAGTGGTATTTTCTACCTGGGCTTTAATCTGGTTTACACGGGCAACAATATCTTTCTTTACGCCTTTGCCACCAATCACAGTGGTATTATCTTTATCAATTGTTACAGAAGATGCCTGGCCAAGTACGGCAAGCTCTACACCTTCCAGTTTGTTGCCTAGTTCTTCGCTAATAACTTCACCACCGGTAAGTATAGCAATATCAGTAAGCATTTCTTTACGGCGATCACCAAAGCCAGGAGCTTTTACAGCTGCTACTTTAATGGTGCCACGTAATTTGTTTACCACCAATGTTGCCAGGGCTTCACCTTCCAGGTCTTCAGCAATGATCAATAAAGGGCGGCTGCTTTGAGCAACTTTCTCCAGTATATGAAGAATGTCTTTCATAGCAGAAACCTTTTTATCATATATTAAGATGTAAGGATTTTGTAATTCCACCTGCATTTTTTCACTGTTGGTTACAAAATACGGGCTGATATAACCACGATCAAATTGCATACCTTCTACAATGTCAACAGTAGTATCAGTTCCTTTTGCTTCTTCTACAGTAATAACACCTTCTTTACCTACTTTACCAAAAGCTTCTGCAATCAGTTTACCAATTGTTTCGTCGTTGTTGGCAGAAATAGTGGCTACCTGCTGAATTTTTTTGCTATCATTTCCAACAGTCTGGCTTTGGCTTCTTAAGTTTTCAACAACCAAAGAAACTGCTTTATCAATACCACGTTTTAGATCCATTGGATTTGCACCGGCTGCTACCATTTTAAGGCCTTCGCTTATGATTGACTGCGCCAATACGGTTGCAGTAGTAGTACCATCACCTGCAATGTCAGCAGTTTTAGAAGCTACTTCTTTTACCATTTGTGCGCCCATGTTTTCAATAGCGTCATCCAGTTCTATTTCTTTTGCAACCGTTACACCATCTTTAGTAACCTGTGGTGCACCAAATTTCTTTTCTATAACTACGTTGCGGCCTTTGGGTCCAAGCGTTACTTTTACGGCGTTGGCTAAAGTATCAACGCCCTTTTTCATTTTATTCCTTGCTTCTATATCGAAGAAAATCATTTTAGACATAAAGTATTAATTTGCTAATTGGCTAATTCGAAAATTTGCTAATTGATGATTTAAAATTATTGTTTGATTATTGAAGTTTCATTGGCTGACTAGCATAGCTAATTAGCTAATTGCTTCTATACTATTGCCAGTATATCGCTTTCTCTCATAATAAGATAATCTACACCTTCCACAGTGAGTTCTGTTCCTGCATATTTACCATACAATACAGTATCGCCGGCTTTCACAGTAACCGGTTCGTCAACTTTGCCGGGACCGGCTGCTAATACAACACCTCTCTGGGGTTTTTCTTTAGCGGTATCAGGAATGATAATTCCGCCGGCAGTTTTCTCTTCAGCCGCAGCAGGTTTCACAATTACCCGGTCATGAAGAGGAGTAATGTTTAACTTTTTTGCCATAATCTATGTTTTGATTTAGTGTAAAATAAATAACCCTTTTTTTGGGTATGCGAAGGTACTCCAATTTCGTACCAAAGCATTTAAAAGAATTCTTGACAGGTTATGCGCCATGTATGTCAGTAATTTAAAAGGATGTTTAAGACAATTTTGCACATAGTTAAATTTTGGGCTGTCTACATTAGTGTAAATATTAGCAGCGGTTCCGGCTGTTCGCTGTAGCCCTCGTGCCTCGGGGCTGCCGCTTCCCTGCCCGTTCCGTTCAGGCGGGCATCCGGCATCCCTTCAGCAGTAAAACATTTATCAGCAAATAAAACATATTGCTAGGAAGGCCTGAAGGCAGAAAGCATTTATAAAAATTTCTTTTAACGCCTCATCGCCTTTCCGGCAAAATAAACCTTAATTTTGCCCACTTAAATAAAGTTCTTTAGAGATGATAAGCAGAAGAAATATACGTGTGAAAGTGATGCAGACATTATACACAATTGATAGTATGAATGGGGAAACCAAGCCCGGAGAACCGGTTCTTATCCTTACAAAAAAAATCGAAGAAACAAGATTACTTTTTACTTACCTGGTATATTTTATTACAGAAGTAGCCCGCTATGCAGAGAAAGATGCTCAGCAAAAAGCCAATAAACATTTACCGACGGCTGCTGACCTGGTAATAAATACCAAATTGGCCGGCAACGAGATCTTGTGGAAGATATTAGAAGACACCGCCTTTAAAGCGACCGTTTCCAATGCCAAACTCGTACATTTTTTAGATACGGATCTATTAAAAAAAACTTACCAGGAGCTGGTGCTTACACCGCATTACCAGGAATATATCAGTGAGCAATCCCGGGACAGGAAGAGTGAAAAGAAAATGCTTGACTTTATTTTCACCAACCTGATGCTGCCCAACGAAAATTTTATCAGTCACCTGGAAGAACATTTTATTAACTGGGATGATGACGCAGAAATGATGGAATCGATGGTCTTGAATTTTTTAAACAAGCCGGCACAGCAGAATTTTTATGAAATTCTAAGCAAAGAAAAATGGGAATTTGCAAAGAGCCTTTTATTAACCGTGCTTGATAAGCCAGACCAAACCCTGGAACTTATAAAACCCAAATTAAAAAACTGGGATGCGGACCGGATTGCAGCGCTTGATCTAATTCTATTGCAAATGGGTGTTTGCGAATTTTTATATTTTGAAACCATCCCGACTAAAGTCACTATAAATGAATATATAGATCTTGCCAAAGCATACAGCACTTCTCAAAGCGGGCAATTTGTAAATGGTTTGCTGGACAATATTCATAAAGAACTGACAGCAGAAAATAAAATTGAAAAAAGAAATTTTAAAGACAGTACTGTTAATTAAACAAGCATTTTATGTTGAAAAGAATATTTTTATTCGGCGCTATAAGCCTGGTACTTGTTAGCTGCGATGTACGCAAAAAAGATACGCAGGCCAATTTAAAAGGTACAGAGCAACCAGTAATAAATAAAGACCCTACCACGGTTCAGATAATTGACAGCGCTTACAATTTTGGACAGGTAACAGAAGGCGATATTGTAGAATACAATTACCGTTTTAAAAACACCGGCACCAAACCGCTGGTTATTACAACCACTGCTGCAAGTTGTGGCTGCACCGTACCCGAAAAGCCCGAGCAGCCTGTATTGCCAGGGGAAATTGGTTTTATAAAAGTAAAATTTAATAGTGAGCATCGGGTGGGCCAAACACATAAAACCGTTACTGTTGGCTCTAATGCAGAGCCTGGTTTTCCGGAACTGGTTTTAACTGGTGAGGTAAAAGAAAAATCTAAAGAGTAGCGTACCCTTACCTTTTTCACGAAGGGAAGATTAAAAAGAAATAAATTTTTTCAGTTATTAATTTAAACAACAACACATGCAATTATTAAGTATTTTTCTTCAGTCTCCAGCCGGAAGCAGCACCACCACTTTATTTATGATGGGTGGAATGATATTGGTATTTTATTTCTTTATGATAAGACCGCAGGCAAAAAAGGCAAAAACACAAAAAGCCTTTATCAGCAATATGCAGAAAGGGGATAAAATTGTAACCATTGCCGGTATACACGGTACCATAAATAAAGTAAATGATGATGGCACCATTATGCTGGAAACCAGCCCGGGCAGTTACATCAAAATAGAAAGAAGTGCGATCAGTATGGAGTGGACAGCTAATATAAACAAGCCAGCTGAAGAAGCAAAGAAATAAACGGGTGTATGATTTATGATGGCTGATGTGAGAATTTTTATTTGATTACCTTACCAAGGTGTAGGTAAATAATACATCCTAAATCTTAAATCTTACATCTTAATCACACGTCATAAATAAAATTGAGTATGCTTCGCATAGGGCTTACAGGTGGCATTGGTAGCGGTAAAACTACAGTTGCTAAAATATTTGAAGTCCTTTCTGTTCCTGTTTATTATGCTGATGATGCTGCTAAAAGAATAATGAATGAGGATGAAGATTTAAAGCAGCAGATCATTGAGCATTTTGGCCTTGATGCCTATATTAATGGGCAACTAAACCGCTCCCACCTCTCTGCAATTGTATTTGACAACCCCGAGAAATTAACGTTGCTCAATTCCCTGGTACACCCGGTTACGATTGCAGATGCAGACAAATGGATGCAACAGCAAACTACACAATATATCATTAAAGAGGCGGCGTTGATGTTTGAAACTGAGGCATACAAACATGTAGACTATGTGATAGGGGTATCTGCGCCGGAAGAGCTTCGTATTCATCGTACCACCCGTAGAGATAATACAACTGAAGCCGCAGTAGCAGCCAGGATGAATAAGCAAATGGATGAAACAAAAAAACTGGAACGTTGCGATTTTATAATAAACAATGATGAAACTATTTTGCTGATACCGCAGGTGTTGCAACTTCATCAAAAATTTTCTTTTCTCCTTCAAAAAAAGTAATTTATGGAAAGCGTAAATATTGCTCAAAAGTTTTCTTTATTTAATGATTATTGCAACCCGAGAATTATTGGAGAACTGAATGGCCAGCATGTAAAGGCTGTAAAATTAAACGGAGAATTCGTTTGGCATAAACATGATGAAGAGGATGAAATGTTCCTGGTGATGAAAGGTGAATTTAGAATGGCATTCCGGGATAAAACCGTAGCAGTAAAAGAAGGTGAATTTTTAATTGTGCCCCGGGGCATAGAACATAAGCCCATGGCTGAAGAAGAAGTGCATATTCTTTTATTTGAACCTGCAACTACTTTAAATACGGGTAATACGCAAAACGAATTTACCAAAACGCACCTGGAAAAATTATAGCCTCTTGCCACTGATTTTCTCTGCGAATCTGCGGAAGCAATTTTAGGCCAAAGCTGCGAGTGCATCTTTAATTTTCTTCATTCCTTTTTCAATATTTTCTTCGCTGTTGGCAAATGAAAGCCTTATGCAATCAGGCTCACCAAAAGCCTTGCCGCTAACACTGGAAACATGGGCATCGTTTAATAAGTACATACACAATTCATCAGCATCATTAATTACATTTCCATCGGCAGTTTTTTTGCCAAAATAAACATGCACATCGGGGAAGATGTAGAAAGCTCCCGGCGGTTCACTGCAAACCACTCCCGGAATTTTATTTACCAGTTCCATAATAATCTGCCGGCGTTTTTTAAATGCCGCCACCATGCTTTCTGTAGGTTTTAAATCACCGGTCAGTGCGGTTATGGCTGCCCGTTGGGCAATAGAGTTAGGGCCGCTTGTGAACTGTCCCTGTATCTTCTCGCAGGCTTTTGCTATTTCAAGCGGAGCCGCAATATAACCCAGTCTCCAACCAGTCATGGCAAAGGCTTTACTTAATCCATTGATCAGTATAACCCGCTCTTTTAAAAAATCAAACTGTGCAATACTCTCATGTTTCCCGGTAAAATTTATGTGCTCATAAATTTCATCACTCATGATAAAGACCTGCGGGTATTTTTTAAAAATTTCAGCAAGTGCTGCCAGTTCTTCTTTGCTATACAATGCACCGCTGGGGTTGCATGGCGAAGAAAACATGAATAGTTTTGTTTTCTCTGTAATAGCCGCTTCCAGTTCTGCAGGCGTAATTTTATAGCCGTGCTCAAAAGACGTTTTTACAATTTTTACAATACCTCCGGCAAGCCGTACAATTTCACTATACGTAACCCAATATGGGGTTGGTATAATCACTTCATCACCGACATCTACAATGCTAAGCACTGTATTAGCAATACTTTGCTTGGCGCCGGTACTGGCCACTATCTGTTCCGGCGTGTAATGCAAACCGTTATCTCTTAATAATTTTGTACATATCGCCTGCCTTAATTCTAAATAGCCGGATACCGGTGTATAATGGCTGTAATTATCGTCTATGGCTTTTTTCGCAGCTTCTTTAATATGATCGGGTGTATCAAAATCGGGTTCTCCCAAACTAAGGTCGGTAATGTCAATTCCCCTGGCCCTTAACTCACGGCCAAGTTTGGCCATCTTAAGTGTTTCGGGTTCATTAAACCGGGAGAGTAAAGAAGACAACTGCATACATTTATTTTATTGTGAGGCGCAAAAATACTTATTTATCGTATGTGAATAATACTGGAGACAGATCAGGCAAAAAATTTTTTTTGCGTTTTGCTTCAAAATCATACAGCGCCTGCCCAAGATTTTTCATAAATGGATAACCAATAGTATCATAATCATATTTATCATCATTCAGTATCTCATCTTTATTACTGTAAATAGCCGCAGATACCATGAATTCAATTTTCTTTTCAAAGTCCACTACATAAGCTACATCAATCACCTGGCCATAGGCATCCCCTACTTTATTAAATATCCGGATGTTCTTAGGCAAGGCACCTGGTGATGACCCATATAAAATAAATTTACAATACGCATCATTATAGCTGCTGTCGTAGGATGGATAAATCGATTCCCCTGGAAAGGATGACATATATTTTAAAACAAAATTCCTGTCATCATCCGTAATATTAAACCGTTGCGAAGCCTTTACTTTTTGTGGAAAAATAAGGCTGGTCAAAATCGTGTGCAGATCTTCCAGGCTCAACCTGTTCTTTTTTGAAAAATTCATTGGCTTGTTTTGTAACACCCCGTTACTATAATATCCCTTACCTATAGAATCATTTCTTTTATCATACTGTATGGTATTATACTGCATGGGTTGGCTATAAATAAGACTGCTATTGTTGTCGTAAAAGCTAACCGGGTTGGTGTGGCGGTTTTCATCTTCACTCAAAAATATTTCCAGCCTGTGAAGAACCTGGGCATCAGTGTATCCTTTTTTATGCAGCTCTGTATTAATATATTCCTGCCCCAAAAATTCATACAAGCGGTTAAAGGCATCATTGTCGCTCACTAATAATATTTTTTTAATGTATTGCGCAATGGTTGGTTTCCCGTCTGTTGCATTAGGATCATTATATACTGCTGTTTGCCCGCTGTAAGCAGCCTGCGTTATCATGGTAGTGTTTTTGTCAATACCTTTTTCTTTTAATTCATTCAGTTTTTGCAAAGCCAATAGTGACGTAGGAAACTTAACCGTAGAAGCAGGATAAAAATACCGGGCATTTGTTTTATTAAAATAAAAATTCTTGAATGCCGGTATGCCGTTTTTACCTCTATTTATTTGGGTGTAAATGATTTGTACATTCCATTCTTTTTTATTTGCAAGGATGCTGTCAAATTTGCCTGGATAGTTTTTAAAGAGATTGTCAAAAAAAATATCATCCATATTTTTTAATGAATTTTTTGCTTTGGCAAGTGAATCTGTAACCTGTGTATTGCTTTTAGCCCGGTTTGCAGGTGCCTGTACCTGCTTTGTTGAGGAGCAGGACATAACAGAAATAATAAAAAATATTATACTAAATAGCCGGTAAACTGTAAAATTCATAAGCACTAATTTAACTGCAAAGTGGGTAAATTTTTAAATAAAACCAACCTCAATCTACAATACCTTTTTCCCCTATCTTTGCACACTTATAAAATTTAATAAAACTCAAAATTAACATGAGACTTAAAGGTTTAGTTTGGTTCTTCACCATTGCGTTGATACTAATATCTGTTTGGGAATTATCTTATACCTGGGTGGTAAAGAATTATGAAGGGCAGGTAAAAGCACAGGCTGAACGTCTTGTTAGAAATGCCGGCTCCAATTTATCTGCAGAAGACAAAGCTGCGTTGATAAAATCTAAAGTGCAGCATATTTTAGACAGTACTAAAGACAAACCTATTTACCCGATTGTTGGAACCACTTATCAAAAGTGTAAAGAGAATGAACTGAATCTTGGGTTAGATCTGCAGGGAGGTATAAGTGTAACGATGGATGTTAGCCTTGATGGTTTATTAAAATCGCTGAGCAATAATTCCAAAGACCCCACACTTATAAAAGCATTGCAAACTGCCAATGCACAAAAAGTAAATAGTTCAGAAAATCTTATTACCCTCTTTAATAATGTGTTTGTTCAGCAAAACGGCCCCGGTAAATTAGCAAACTTATTTGCCGGCCCGGGTAAAGATGTAAAGACGACTGACACCGATGATGAAGTAATCCGTAAAATAAATACCATTGCAAAAGGCGCCATTAACCAGACGTATAAGATTCTTGTAAAACGTATTGATAAATTTGGCGTTGCACAACCTAATATTAATTTAGATGAAAATAAAGGGATTATAAATGTAGAACTGGCGGGTATTACAGACGCAGAAAGAGTACGTAAATACCTGCAGTCATCTGCCAACCTGCAGTTTTGGGAAGTGTACAGGATAGATGAAATAGGTGCATCAATTAAAATAGCAGATGATAACCTGCACAACTATTTAAATGGGGTCAATTCAGCAGACACTACTGCCTTAAAGGACAGTACGAAAGCTAAACAAAATGAAAACCCTTTTATCAGGATAATAAATCCAAATCAACCACAAACTGATAAAGCCGGCAAACAATATTATCCGGCTGCACTTGGTAATGTAGCATTGCAGGATACAGGCACTTTTTTAAATTATATAAACAACGAGGTTGTAAAAAATGCTTTGCCTGCCAATTTAAAATTCTTATTTGGGGTAGAAGAAAAAACAGCCAAAGGCAACCAGCGCTTTTTTCCTTTGTATGCAATTAAAACTGTCTCTGGTTCAGAAAAAGCACCCTTGGAAGGTGATGGTGTAGATGAAGCAAGGCAGGATTTTGATGAGAGCGGCCGCCCTGCTATTAAAATGCAGATGAGCAGCGTGGGTAGTAAAACATGGGCAAGACTTACAGGAAAAAATGTAGGCCGCCCTATTGCCATTGCGCTGGATGATATTGTATATACTGCACCAAATGTGAATGGTGCTATTGAAGGTGGTAACTCAGAAATATCTGGAAATTTTACGGTAGAAGAGGCACAGGATCTGGCCAATATTTTAAAATCGGGTAAACTGGATGCACCTGCAAAGATTGTTGCTGAAACTGTTGTTGGGCCTACACTTGGCCAGGAATCTGTACATGGGGGTGCTATGGCATTTGCCATTGCCTTTATTATCATATTTATTTTAATGCTGGTTTATTACAACACCGGTGGCTGGGTTGCTAATATTGCTTTAATATTAAACTTGTTGTTTACTATTGGTGTGTTAACTGCACTCAGCTTTACTTTAACGGCTGCAGGTATTGCGGGCCTTGTACTTACTATCGGCCTGGCGGTAGATACCAACGTGATTATTTTTGAAAGAATAAAAGAAGAGTTAACCAAAGGCAAAACTTATCCGCAGGCTGTGAATGACGGTTACCGCCGTTCGCTTGCACCGGTTATTGATGCTCACGTTACTTCTTTATTAACTGCCGGCATATTATTTTATTTTGGCCTTGGCCCTGTATTAGGTTTTGCTACCACGCAGATCATCGGTATTCTTTTATCTTTATTTTGTGGTATTCTTGTTTCAAGATTGATCACAGATTTTTATACAAAGAAGAACCGTCACTTTAATTATTTTACAGCAATTTCCAAACGCATTTTTAAACATGCAAGTTTTAAATTTATTGAGTACCGTAAGATAGCTTATGTTATTTCTGCCTTTGTATTACTTGCAGGTGTTGCTTCTTTCTTTCACGGTTTTCACCAGGGTGTAGAGTTTAAAGGCGGCCGTAGTTATACAGTTGAATTTGCCCAACCCGTAAAAAATGATGCTATCAGGGATGACCTGAAAGCCGCACTGGACGGTGATAATCCCACTATTAAAACTGTTGGCGATTCCCGTCATTTAAATATTACCACTGCTTATCTTAAAGGGGTAGATAATGCCGACAGTGCAGTACAGAGAAAAGTTTTTGAAGGTTTAAAAAAAGTGTTACCTGCTAACTATAGTTACGAACAGTTTGCAAAAAAGAATATTCGGGGTCATTCAACGGTGCAGCCAAGCATTTCCGATGACCTTAAAAGAGGTGCCATTAAAGCTACCATCTTTGCCATGCTGGCCATCTTTGTTTATATCTTTATCCGTTTCCGTGACTGGAGATATTCTGCCGGTACCATCCTTACTTTGTTACATGATGTGTTGGTAACGCTGGCGGTGTTCTCCTTCTTTAAAGACATCGTTCCTTTTCCATTAGAAATCGATCAGCATTTTATTGCTGCCGTACTTACGGTAATTGGTTTCTCTATGAATGATACGGTAATTGTATTTGACAGGATCCGTGAATACAGCAGGGATATGAAAGGTGCCACCAAAACATCTATCATCAACCGTGCTATCAACGATACGCTTAGCCGTACCATTATGACATCGTTAACGGTGTTTTTAACTCTGCTAATTCTCTTCATCTTTGGTGGTGAAGTAACCCGTGGCTTTGCATTTGCAATGTTGATAGGGGTTATTACCGGTACTTACTCTTCTATATTTGTAGGAGCGCCCATACTGGTAGATTTTGCAAAAGACAAACCCTTAGGTGCCGCCGCAGCAGTGAATGTAAAAAAAGTAAAAGCGCCTACTTTATAAAATAAAAAAGCAAATCATAAAAAATGCCTGTCAGTAATGATGGGTATTTTTGTTTGTGAGAAGCACATCATTTTTTCTTTGCTCATCCCCAATCCCGCTGATTACATCATAAAAAAGCCACCAAAGATGGTGGCTCAATTTGTATCTTAAAATGTATGTGCCTTATACCGCAAAACTTGTCCCACATCCGCAGGTACTGCTGGCATTTGGATTTTTAAAAGTAAACCCTCTTGAATTCAGGCCGCTTTCCCAATCTATCTCCATACCCATTAAATAAATGCTATGCGATTTATCTATGATGAAACTGATGCCATCGGTATCAAATACTTCGTCATTATCTTTTGGGCTGTCAAAATCCAGTACATAGGTCATGCCGCTGCAACCGCCTCCCTTCACTCCTACCCTTAAACTTTTTTCTGTATCAAAACCCGGCTCTGTTATAAGCCTCTTTATTTCGCTTAATGCAGACTGCGTAAATTGAACCGGTGCTTGTGTTATTGTTTCCATAATCAACCTTTTTACAAAGATAAGCCTAAATAAAAAACAGGCAGTTTCTCTAATTTTCGAAAACAGGAATTTGTTGCCCGTTCTTTATCTATTTTTGCAGCCTAAAATCTTTGTATGATCTTGTTAGAATTTAATTTTCAATATATAGAAGTTGGAGTAATATTAGTATTTGGCTTGTTGATCGGTTTACTTTTATACGAATTTCACGGTATGAAAGATAAGATAGAAGAAAAGCTGGGCATAAATGATGAAGGCATGAAACTGAAACTGCAGGCCCTGGAAAGGCTTACCCTGTTTGCAGAAAGAGCAGGGCTGCAAACCCTTGTAACACGAACACAGGCCCTGGGAGTAACTTCTGCAAGTTTTCATTTGTCCCTTGCGGAAAGCTTAAGATCAGAATACGAATACAATCTGAGCCAGCAGATTTATGTAAGCCCCGAAGTGTGGAGCGCTATTACACGATTAAAGGATCAGAATATTTATATTATTAATCAACTGGCAGCAATACTGCCACCCGAAGCTACACCTCATGATCTTTCAAGAAAAATTATTGAATACAGTATGACAGAAAATACGCCGCTGAATCTGATCGTTCTGGATGCGCTACGTTTTGAAGCAAAGAAGATTTTAGATTAATGTTTTGTTGCCGGTAAAACGACAAGCCGTTTTGGTAATTAAATAAATCTGCTACTATCTTTAATCTGTTTCAGTCTATTATTAATTCGGGTAATAAAATCTTTATGTCGACAAAAAAAATCACCACGGATTCGGGTATAGAAATTAAAGAAATTTATACTCTTGAAAATACGACCATCACTGATCATTCTTTGCCGGGAGAATTTCCTTTCACCCGTGGCGTGCAGGCATCAATGTACCGGGGAAAAATGTGGACCATGCGGCAATATGCAGGTTTTTCTACCGCCCAGGAAAGCAATAAAAGATATCATTATTTATTGAGCCAGGGCGTAAGCGGATTGAGTGTGGCATTTGATCTTCCTACACAGATCGGTTATGATAGTGACCACGCCTTAGCTGAAGGTGAGGTAGGTAAAGTAGGTGTGGCAATAGACAGCCTGGAAGATATGGAAGAGTTGTTTGCCGGAATAAAATTAGAAGAAGTTTCTACCTCCATGACAATTAATGCAACGGGATTTATTTTGCTGGCATTTTATGCAGCCCTGGCCAGGAAGCAGGGGACAGATCTGAAAAAAATAACCGGCACTATCCAAAATGATATATTAAAAGAATACGCTGCAAGAGGCACTTATATTTATCCCCCCAAACAAAGCATGCGCATCATTACAGATATTTTTGAATGGTGCAGTACTGATATGCCAAAGTGGAACACCATTTCTATTTCGGGTTACCATATCCGTGAGGCTGGCAGCACTGCTGTACAGGAAATTGCCTTTACCCTCAGTAATGGTAAGGCTTATGTAAAAGCAGCACTCGAAAAAGGATTAGAAATTAATGTATTTGGAAAACGGCTTTCTTTTTTCTTTAATGCACACAATAATTTATTTGAAGAGGTAGCAAAGTTCAGGGCGGCAAGAAGAATGTGGGCAAAAATTATGAAAGCGTTAGGAGCCACAGACGAAAAAGCTATGATGCTGCGTTTTCATACACAGACAGGCGGCAGTACGCTTACAGCACAACAGCCATTAAATAATATAAGCAGGGTTACTATACAAACCCTGGCCGCCGTAATGGGTGGTACACAATCGCTGCATACTAACGGCTATGATGAGGCGCTAAGCCTGCCTACCGAAGAAGCCGCAAAAATTGCTTTACGCACCCAGCAGATCGTGGCTTTTGAAAGTGGCGTACCCGACACCGCTGACCCTCTTGCCGGCAGTTATTTTGTAGAAGCCCTTACAGATGAAGTAGAAAAAGCAGCCTGGCAATTAATAGAAAAAATTGATGCTATGGGTGGCAGTGTAAATGCTATAGAAGAAGGCTTTATGCAAAACGAGATTGCGACCAGCGCCTATCAATACCAAAAAGATATTGAGGCCGGTGAGAAGATAAGCGTAGGCGTAAATAAATTTCAATCTGCAGAAATCAATAAAACGCCTGGTTTTAAAATTGATGACGGCATACAAAAATTACAGGCCGACAAAATAAAAGCACTGAAAGAAAAAAGAGATAATATAAAAGTATCAGCGTGCCTTGCCAAACTTACCGCAGCAGCACAAGGCACCCAAAACCTTATGCCCATTGTAATTGAGGCAGTTGAAAATTACTGTACCCTTGGTGAAGTAGCAGATACGCTCAGGCATGTTTTTGGAGAATATAAATAACAACCTTTTGGGAAAGTTTATCAGTCTGGTTTACTTACTTTGTTTTAAAACAAATAAAATACCTGCTGAATAAATTACACCCATTCTCTCATGCAATCACCTACTACACCACCCGACGAGGAGTTAAGACTGAAGGAATTATATTCTTTTAATATTTTAGATTCTGCTGAGGATGAAGATTATAATGGACTTGTAGAATTGGCCGCCCATATTTGTGGCTGCCCAATTGCAGGCATTACATTTATTGATAAAGACCGGCAATGGTTTAAAACAGAAAAAAATATCGGGATGAAACAAGGGTCAAGAGAACTTTCGTTTTGTGGCCATGCTATATTACAGAAAGAGGTAATGATAGTAAATGATACCAGCAAAGATGCCCGCTTTTTTGATAACCCTTATGTAGTACAAAGTTCTAAAATAGGTTTTTATGCAGGTGCCCCAATTATAAGTTCTGCAGGTTACCCTTTAGGCGCCATTTGTGCAATGGATAATATTCCAAGGCATCTTACCGAAGCACAAATACGATCTTTAGAGACCATTGCAAGGCAGGTAAGTAAACTGCTTGAGCTGAAAAAAAAGAATGAGTACATACTTACAACTTCGGAAGAACTGATAATGGCTGAAAAGAAAATTGAGCAATTAAATATCAATAAAAGAGAAGAAGAAAATTTCAGTACTGCATATCAACTGCACGAAAAAATTGCCCAAACCCTGGTGGCAATAAAATTGTATATAAGTTTTGCCCGTTCCTCCAAAGATCTTGCAGATCATTTTTTAGAAAAAAGCATAAATGAAATAGTTACCCTTACCGATACTATTACGGCCCTATCCAGGTCTATTACGCCTACTACGTATGATGATGATAATTACACCGCACATATTGAAGATATGTTAGCTAAGTTTGGTGAAGAACAGCAGATACCGGTAATTTTTAAAGATGATAAATATACGAGTTATCTCAATGGCAACCCCGGCCTGATTGTCTTCCGCATTATACAGGATGCGCTTAAATATGCTAAATCTGATAACGCCTCTACTATCAGCCTGCAGATTAAATCACAGGAAGATTTTTCTATTCTCTTTCGCTATGATGGGAAGATCAACCGGGTATATTCGTTTACCGAATTAAAAATGCTGGAAACAAATATCATCAACCGCTTAGAAATGCTTAAAGGAAAAATAACGATTGACACACATAAAGAAAAAGATAACCTGATAGAAATAAGCATACCCTTTACGCTGCTGAAAAAACAATAATCTTTGGCTGGGTAGTATCTTTTATTTTACTTTTCTAACAAATGATAATTTCCATCAGGTATAGATAGGTTATTTGCAAATTACTATTCTATACATCTTATTAAAATTTACTTTATTTTTATTTTTAATTAACTCCCATTATTATCCTTCTATTTAAAGTGCACAAGAGGAAAATAAATTAAAATACTAAAAATGAAAATAATCACTGTACTTTTTTTCTTATTTGTTGTATGCTCAGCTAAGTCAATTTCTGCACAAGACATCAGCAAAACCATTGAGGCAAAAGCGCTGGCTATTCAGCCTAAATTAATAGAATGGCGCAGGCACATTCATCAAAACCCTGAACTGGGCAACCGTGAATTCAAAACAGCCGCTTACATCGTTGAACATTTAAAAAACCTTGGCCTGGAGATACAAACCGGTGTTGCCAAAACCGGTGTGGTAGCCATTTTAAAAGGTGGCAAGCCCGGCCCATGCATTGCATTACGTGCAGATATGGATGCCTTGCCTGTAAGAGAAAGAGTTGATCTTCCCTTTGCTTCAAAAGACAGTGCAGAATATTTGGGACAGAGAGTACCGGTAATGCATGCCTGCGGGCACGATAGCCATGTGGCAATGCTGATAGGCACTGCGGAGGTTTTGTCAGCTATGAAAAAAGATATTGCAGGTACCGTAAAATTCATCTTTCAACCTGCTGAAGAAGGCACGCCCGGCACTGAGGAAGGCGGCGCTCCATTAATGGTAAAAGAAGGCGTAATGGATAATCCTAAAGTGGATGTAGTTTTTGGAATGCATATAGAATCTGCAATACCTGCCGGGGATATACAATACAAATCCGGCGCTTTCATGGCGTCGTCTGCCTGGTTTACCATAAAAGTAAAAGGCAAATCTTCTCATGGCTCACAGCCCTGGCTGGCCATTGATCCTATAACGATATCGGCACAGATTATTGAAGGCCTGCAGAATATTGTAAGCCGCCAGATGGATCTTACAAAAGCGCCTGTTGTTATTACTGTAGGAAAAATATCCGGCGGGGTAAGAAGTAATATTATACCTGAAGAATGTTTGCTGGACGGTACTATCCGGACATTAGACAGCAAGATGCAGGAAGATGTTTTTAAAAGAATAAAACAAACTGCCGAAAAAATTGCAGAAGCCAGCAATGCCAGCGCCGAAGTAAATATTGATACCAAAACATTGGTTACTTATAATAACCCCGCATTGGTAGAAAAAATGTTGGCTTCTTTACAAACTGCCGCAGGTAAAGAAAATGTACGTTCTATGGAATGGGTAACCGGTGCAGAAGATTTTAGTTATTACGGTACTAAAGCTCCCGCTTTCTTTTTTTACTTAGGTGGAATGCCGAGGGGCAATGATCCAAAAAATGCACCACCGCATCACACACCCGATTTTATGATTGATGACAGCCATCTGTATGTTGGCGTAAAAGCTTTTTGCCAGTTAGTGATGGATTATGGTAAAAACAATAAATAATATTTGATGAATAATATTCCATTTCAAACCGTTGACTGGACCAGGATTGAAAAAACAAAACACAAAGGCGAAACCGGAACATCTTTTTGGCAGACGCTACAATTGGGCGAACTAAGGATTCGCATTGTAGAATATTCCGAGAATTATTTAGCAGATCATTGGTGTAAGAAAGGGCATATCGTGTATTGTTTAGAAGGAGCATTTGTGAGTGAGCTTGAAAACGGAGAAAAATTTACGCTTACAGCGGGAATGAGTTATGTGGTTTCTGATGACCTTAGCTCTCATCGTTCTGTTTCATCAAACGGGGTAAAACTGCTCATCATTGACGGAGACTTTTTGAAGTGAACGGTTATAAAATTATCTACACCCTGTTACCAATAATAAATAGTCGTACACAAAGTACTGACAAGGAAGCCATAAATTATTACTCCAATTAATTTATTTTTTTTGCACTGCTATTTTAAAGCCCCCCATTTATCTTTAAAATTATTTGCAAGGCGACAGCCGCTTATCATTATGCGATGCCGTTTTGATTTTGCAAACAATAACTTGCAAATAAGACTGAATCTAATTTCTCAATTATGCATTTTGATAAAAGCTATAACCTTGTCAAAATATTCCCTGATTTTTTTCAGAAAGACTTTGATATGGAATTGTATAACCGCCAGTTTAAATCGGCAAATGTTATCATCCAGGCAAAAGCTAAAAAGGTAAATTACCCGGCGCATTGGGGGCCGCTCTCCATTAAATGTGCTTTTAAAGGCAAAGAATTTTATGAACTTAATAATTGTATGTATGCAGTTAATGACCAGAATTATCTTGTAATTAATGAAGGAAGCAGGTACAGCAGTTTTATAGATTCCCATTCGGAAGTAAATTCTTTTACCCTCAATTTTTCTCCGCTGTTTGTAAAGGAATCAATGGAAAGTATGGTTGAGCCAGATGAAAAGTTGCTTGCTGATTACAGTAATTTCAGCAACAGAAACCATATAGATATAGTTGAACGTCTGTATACTCATGATTGTACCGTGAGCCCGCTGGTTTTTAAAATATTAGCACTTACAGAAGATTTTGAAAAAAATATCAACCAGGTTGAAGAACTTTATTTTTCACTTTTTGAGCAGTTGATTTTTAAACAAAAAAGTAACCTTACAGAAATAAGGAATGTGCAGGCCATAAAGCACAGCACCCAAATGGAGTTATACAAAAGGCTTCACCGGGCTAAAGATTTTATTGATTCATGCTATACAGAAGATATCAGCCTGGATGATTTGGCAAAAATGTGCTGGTTGAATAAGTCCTATTTTCTCCGTCAGTTTAAAAAATACTTTGCTATAACTCCGGGGCAGTATATTATTTTAAAAAGGATGCAGGAAGCCAAACAATTACTGGAAAGAAAAAGCAAAGTATCAATCGTTGAGATTTGTCACCAGGTTGGTTACAGCGATCTTTCTTCTTTCAGCAGGCTATTTAAAAATTATTACAGGCATTCACCTGAAAAATACCGCAACAATAACGCTCCACCTCAGAGTAAGTAACCTTTTGCAAATACTGTTTCTTTTAAAAGGCCAAAAAAATATAGTTTATTTTTCTCTTACGTAAGTCAAATCATAACTGGTACTCCAGGTCTTGCCGCTATCAGCGGAAGTTTCATTAAACTGCCTCACCTGGTTTGGCCCCTCGTTATAAAAAATAAATCTGCCGTTTATTTTATTACCCTGCGCATCCGCCGATTCAAATGTAAACCGCATAGCACTGTCTTTATATTCTCCGTTTACAAACTCCTGTACCCCATTTACATAATTACCAGCCCAGGATTGTTTCCATTTATTAGTTACCGGATCAATGAAATTTATACTCTTTCCGTTACTTCCAGTGCTGGTCCAGTTTTCTAAAATGGCACAGCCGCCAGAAATAAGTTGGATGATGCTATGCCCGGCCACTATTTTTGTTCCGGTTTGAAATACCTTCCATTCGCCCACCCAAAAATCAAATTCCCGTGCATGTGCATTTGACATACACGGATTAGCATTAATATACACCTGGTCTCTTAAATGCTTAAAATATTTATCATTTCTTATCTTGTCATAATCTGTTAGCGTATCTATTTCTGCAACATTACTATAACCAAGGCTCACAGCGCTGTCCAGGTCGGTAAAAGCAATTTGCTTATCATTATGCAGGGCATGTATCCTCGCCATCCTGGAATAAACAATTATCTTAAGAGCCGGTGGAGGCATTTGGGAAAGCGATTTCTTAAAGCACTTTAATGCAGCATCATTCATTTTAAGATTATAGTAAGTAAAGCCCAGCCGGTTCCAGGCCAAAGCGCTTTTACTGGTATCCTTTAATATAGTTTCATAAAGTTGCTTTGCCTTAGTCCAATTTCTGGCGAGAAAAAATGAATCGGCTATTTGTATGCTGCCATTTAATAATGGCTGTACAGCAGTTTGGGCGTTAGTGATAGTTACACTGATTAAAATCAGCAATACACTTATGGCAACTTTTAAAAAAAATTTCATTTTACAGTTCATTTATACAACAATTTACTGCTAAAAAAATGACTTGCGTTGGTGAAAATTGACTTTTTTAATACGTAGAAGAATAACTGCTGGCAAATATCCCAGAGAAACCGAAAAGGATAGTTATGTTTAAGATACCTTTTCTTCTACTCTTTAAACTTTAGAAGAAGGAATTTTTTGCGCTGAAGGCCCTGCTGATCTTCTGCCATTGTAATGGTTTAAAAAATCAGTATGTTTATAGTATTACTTTAAAAAACATAGTTATGAAAATTATCAGCTCCAAAGTTCATGGCATACTCGATTATCTTACTGTTATTTTTTTGGCTTTATCACCTACCCTGTTTAACATGGAGGGCAATCTTAAAAATTTTACCTATGGGCTGGCGGTAGTACACCTGCTGCTCACCATCCTTACCCGTTTTGAATTTGGAATTATAAAACTCATCCCATTTAAAATTCATGGGCTTATAGAATTGATGGTAGCTGTAGCCCTTGCTGCTGTTGCTTTCTGGTTCTACCACGATAATAATACTTTAGGATTTTATTTTTATATATGGCTTGCCATTACCATTCTTGTTGTATTCCTGCTCACAGATTTCAGCAGTGTAAAAAACCCAGGAAGTTAATGCATAAGAAAACCAGGATTAATTAAAACCATAGTTTTATTTGTTGATGGCTATTGCGTTTTAAATAAAAAATACCGGCTTTTTAAAGGCCGGTATTTTTACGCTATATCCTCCCTAATCATTACCTGATTGCTTTACGAGTTTGTTGTATACCCCAAATAAAAGAAAGGGTGCTACCCATTGCCCTACAAATAAAGCATCATGTTTTCTGTTCATAAATTTTAAGGTTAATGAAAGTGCAACGGCACCAAGAGCAGCTATCAAATAGACATCTGAAGGCAATTTTGCAGTTTGGTTTTCAATAGCTTTTGTAAATTTCCCTTCTGCATGTTCTGAATTTTCCATAGTAATTTTTTTATGTGATTGATTTTTTTTAATAAAAACAGTATATCGGTCAGGCGCTGAACTGTAAAGTTTATAATCTTAGCTTTTTTTAGCTTTTTTTTCCGGAACACAATTAGGGACTTTTTTCCCATTCTTTACTTTACTTCCAATTTTTTCATACCCTTTCCAACAAGGATCAGTTTTTTTATCTGTTGTTATCTTCTTAGCCTGCATAGCTATATAAAAACCAAAATTGTGCCGCAGGTGGTCAATCTTTATTTTGTGGAACTACTTTTGCAGATTTTAATTAAAGATGAAACAAAATCCAAAAGAAACGGCTGGGGCTATATTTCATCTACGGATTCAGGCGACATCAATTATTAAGATGTGCAAATAGTACCCCATCCCGATTTTAAAAAACCAGCGCTGCCTTATTTTATTTATGGCACAGTTTTCCAGTATTATAGAGTAATGCCTAACACTGTGTATCCACTGCAAAAAAATATTTCTTCCCAAGTCATTCTTTCCACTATCGTCGTGAATAAAGATTTAAGAGGATGGCAACTTTTCTATGATAAATATGCGGCAGCAATGTTTGGCTGTATATGCTCTCTTACCAGCGATAATCAGATTGCAGAACAGATATTACTGGATGCTATAATGCAGTTGAAAGAAAAAGAAATTCTACAAACTTTCAGTTATGCCTTTTTACCCAGCCTGTTGAAGTATACTAACGATTTTACAATTCAGCAGCTACTGCAGCAGGGAATGGAACCAAAAACGGAAGATACTTTTCAAAAAGCGAGACTTACCTATCTTATCTGCAGCAGGTGTTATTCTCTTAAGGAGGCTGCTGCCATTCTTAATATTTCAGAAGAAGAAACAAAGAAAAAACTTCACCTGGAATTTTTAGACATGCGTGAGGAAACTGCAAGGTTTACAAAATAAATTTGTAACAGCGAAACAAGGGTGAAAGAAATAATAATCCCGGAATGAGTTCATCATTTTTAAGTTGCGTCACTTGAAATTCCGGCTATTTTTCTACGAAGTAACCTGCCATCCAGTATTAAGTTTTTAAACATTTAGAACACAGAATAAACTACCTTTAGCAATATCACTCTTCAGCTCTTTTATTACTGTATTTAAATGTTCTTAGCGAACAAAAAAAATATGTCCAAAGCAGATACAGGCAAACCTGTAATAATTTCTAAAAATCTTTTTCCGGTGGTAGGCATAGGCGCATCTGCGGGCGGGCTGGAAGCGTTTAAAAACCTGGTAAAAGCTATTCCCGAAAACTCCGGCATGGCTTATATTTTAGTACAGCATTTACATCCCGAGCATGAAAGCGCCTTGCCGGAAATACTGCAGCGTTTTACCCATATCCCCGTAGTAGAAATAAGCGATAATGTACATGTGGATCCCAATCATATTTATGTGATCCCCAGCAATAAATTGATGGTGGCTACCGATGGTATTTTAAAACTAAGCCCAAGACTGGCCAAACAGAATTTGCCCATCAATATATTTTTTTCTTCGCTTGCCGAAGTGCACCAGGGCCATTCCATTGGTGTCGTCTTGTCAGGCACTGGGGGAGATGGCACAGCAGGATTAAAAGATATTAAAGACCAGGGTGGCCTTACGTTTGCACAAGACCCTGCTTCTGCAGCTTATGATGGTATGCCACAGCACGCTATTGATGCACAGGTAGTGGACTTTATTCTTACGCCTGAAAAAATGCCGCAAAAGCTGATGGAATTGCAACAGTCTTTCAACAACCTTGCTGCCGAAGATGAAATTATCTCAAAAGATAAAACAATTGAAGATGCCTTTCGCCAGATACTGGCCATGCTGAGAGTGAGGGTGGGCGTGGATTTCAGTTATTATAAACAAACAACCGTTCGCCGCCGCATTACCCGCCGCCTGCTGATGCTTAATCTGGAGACCATTACTGAATACCTGGAACACCTGAAAAAAAATAAAACCGAACAGGATATTTTATTTAATGATCTGCTGATACCGGTTACTTCTTTTTTTAGAGACCCACTTACTTTTGATACTTTATGCGAAACCGTTATACCGGAAATTACAAAAAATAAATCGGTAACTGATCCGCTGCGCATCTGGATAGCCGGGTGCAGTACCGGGCAGGAAGCCTATTCCATGGCTATTTGCCTGCACGAATACTTAAGCGATCATATTGCTAATATTAAAGTACAGATTTTCGCCACCGATCTTTCTGAGAAAGCCATTAAAATTGCCCGGAGCGGTACCTATACCAAAAAAGAAACAGAGGGACTTTCTGAAACCCGGCTGGAACAGTATTTTGATAAAACAAACGGGCAGTACCAGGTAAAAAAGCAGGTAAGGGATATGTGTGTATTTGCGGTGCATAATTTTTTAAAAGATCCGCCATTTGCTAAAATGGATTTTATCAGTTGCCGCAATGTGCTCATTTATTTAGAGCCTTTTCTGCAGAAAAAAGCCCTTACCATTTTTCATTATGCCTTAAATGATAAAGCCATTTTGTTGCTGGGTAAGTCAGAAACTACCGGCAATGCGGCTGATCTTTTTATTGACTTTGGGCAAAAAGATAAATTGTACAGCCGCAACACTGCCCCCGGAAGATTTATGAATGTAACCTCCGAACCAAGGGAAACAGCCTTTAGGGATAACAATTATCTCTTGCGTAGCAAAGAAGGAAAAACAGAAGACTTTCAAAAAAATGCCGACGATATTTTATTACAGAAATATACACCGGTGGGTGTGGTAGTAAATGAACAGTTTGATATTGTGCAGTTTCGTGGCGCTACCGGCCAATACCTGGAACCCTCGCCGGGCAAAGCCAGCCTTAATGTTTTAAAAATGGCAAGGGAAGGTTTATCTTTTGAAATACGCAATGCACTGCACAAAGCAAAAACAACCAGCGAGCCTTTTATAAAAGAAGCCATCCCGATAAATGAAGGAAAAAAATTGGTAACCATTGAAGTGGTACCGTTATTGAACACTATTGATCTGCACTTTTTAATTCTGTTCAGGGGGCAACCGCCAATCAGCAATGAACAACTGGCAACCGGCAAAGAAAAAAGCCTTGCAGCAAAAACAAGAAAAGATGAAAAAGATGCCCGCATTGCACAATTAGAAAAAGAACTTGGCCAGGCCCGGGAAGATATGCGTAGCATTACCGAGGAACAGGAAGCCGCCAATGAAGAACTGCAGAGCAGCAACGAAGAACTGCTTAGTGGCGGCGAAGAACTGCAAAGCCTTAACGAAGAATTAGAAACCAGCAAAGAAGAATTGCAAAGTACCAACGAAGAACTGATTACCGTAAACCAGGAGCTCTATGACCGTAATGAAGAAGTAAGTCAAAGCCGCAAATTTGCGGAAGCTACCCTTGCTGTACTGCATGAGCCGCTGCTGGTAATGGATAAAAATTTTGATATTAAAAGCGTCAACAAATCTTTTTATAAAATTTTTCAGTTGACGGAAGATGATATATTGGGGAAAAGTTTATTTACCCTGCAGCAAGGTTGCTGGGATACCCCTGCCTTAAGAAAGGAACTGGAAAATATTCAGAAAGAAAAAGAAAAGACGATTGAAATGGAAATAGTTTTTTTATTTCCTGAAATCGGCGAACGAAACATTTGTGTTAATCTGCAACTATTAAGCAGGGAGAGTGGTGAGCAATTGATTTTACTGGCATTGGATGATATCAGTTTGCAAAAAAAAGCAGAAAAAGTGCTGGAGGAAAAAGCAAAAGGCGTTGCAAAAGAGTATGAAGTGCTGCATGGTTTTTTAATGGAAGCACCGGCGCTCTTTGCTATTTTAAAAGGCCCCGACCATGTTTTTGAATTTGCCAATACACTCTATCACCAGTTTACCGGCAACAGGAATATCATTGGTAAAAAATTAATAGTCGCCTTGCCGGAAGTAATGGACCAGGGTTTTTTAGAAATTTTAGATAAAGTATATACTACCGGGCAGCCATATGTAGGCAGGGAGATGCTTACTTCTATGGAAACACAAAGAGGAAAGTGGCAGGATCACTATGTTAATTTTAACTATGAGCCTATACTTGATAACCAGGGGCAGCCGGAAGGCATTTTAGTTTTTGCTTATGATGTAACAGAGATAGTACAGGGCCGTAAGCATCTGCAGCGCAATGCAAAAATGATACAGGATATGTACATGAATGCACCGGCTTATGTAGCTACTTTAATGGGGCCTGATCATGTGTATGAATTGGTAAACCCATCTTACCAAAAACTGTTTGGAGCAAGAAAAATTACCGGTAAGCCTATTCTGGTAGCGCTGCCGGAACTGGTGGGCCAGGGCTTTGATAGAATTTTAGACAACGTTTATAACACGGGGGAAATATTTCTCGGTAACGAAGTGCTTATACGGCTGGCTTATGATGAAGGCCTTGAACCGGCAGAACGATATTTTAATTTTAGTTACCAGCCAATTTATGATGAGGATAATAAAATAATCGGGGTACTGGTTTTTGGTTACGAAGTAACAGACGAGATAAAGGGTAGAAAAATTCAGGAAGAAAGCGCTGCCCGCTTTGGTATTCTCACCAATGCCATGCCGCAAAAAATGTGGATGGCAGATGAACTGGGTAATGTAAATTATTTAAACCAGCAATGGTTCACCTATACCCAAAAAAGTTTTGACGAACTTAAAGGCCTGGGCTGGGAAAAAATTATACATCCCGATGACTGGAACCATAACAAACAAACCTGGCTTAACTCCATCAGCACAGGCGATGATTTTGAATTGCAGCACCGCTTTTTAAAATATGACGGCACGTATCATTGGCATCTTAGCCGTGGGCATGCACAAAAAGATGACACCGGAAAAGTAATTGTGTGGATAGGAACGCATACTGATATTGATGAACAGAAAATAAAGGAACAGAAAAAAGATGAATTCATTAGTATTGCCAGCCACGAAATGAAAACACCCCTTACTACTGCCAAAGCATACCTGCAGTTATTGGAGCTTTCTTTGGATAAAAGGAATGAGAATGCAAATCTTTATGCAAAAAAAGCAAGTCAGTCGGTTACACGGCTCAATGAACTGATAACCGAATTACTGGATGTAAGTAAAATACAATATGGTAAATTAAATTATAATATTGCCAGCTTCGATTTTAATGATATGATCAATAATTCTGTAGAGGATATACAGCATACCACTGCAAAACATACTATCATAAAAACCGGCAAAGTGCAGCAGGTGGTTACCGGGGATAAAAACCGGTTGCAGCAGGTAGTAAACAATTTATTAAGCAATGCTATAAAATATTCGCCCGATTCCCTGGATATTTTGATAAACGTAGAGCAGGCAAATGGGGAAATAAAAGTTTCGGTAAAAGATCATGGACTCGGAATATCAAAACAACATCTTGAAAAGATATTTGACCGATATTACCGCATAGAAGAACATGCGATAGAATTTCAGGGCCTGGGCATAGGGCTATTTATTTCTTACGAAATTATTCAACGGCACCATGGCAAACTCTGGGCAGAAAGCGAAGCCGGAAAAGGAAGTACATTCTATTTTACCTTACCAATAAATATGGAGCAGTAAAACGAAATAAAGGAAATTTATAATTGATCTTTAGTTTACCCCTAAATTAGCAGTATGAAAAAAAATGTTTTGATATATGATGATGACCTGGAAATTTTATTTTTGTGCAAGGCAATTTTAAACAAAGAACAATACTATGTAGAGACCCTCCCCCGCTGCGAAAACGTGCTGGATGATATTTTGATGATAAAGCCCGATATTATTTTAATGGATCTGTGGATACCGGAGATCGGCGGCGAAAGAGCCATAACTATGGTGAAAGAGAACCCGGGCACGCAGCATATTCCCATCTTCCTTTTTTCTGCCAATGCAGAAATAAAGGAAATCTGCAAAAAAGTAAATGCCGATGGTTATATAGAAAAGCCATTTGATATTGCTTACTTTAAAGAAACTATTGAGAAGAATATTTTGTAAGTTGAAAAAAACTCATCCACGCTGTTTTTATAAAATAGTGCTGGCGGCAAAAATTCAAAAAACGCTGCACTCATAAAATTCTTTCTTCAGTAATAAAAATATGAGCAGTTTTAAATTAAAATTATTAAAAGGGCTGGCCTGGCGATTCGGTTATTATGTAAGTGCTTTTATTTTAAATATTTTAATTGCTCATTATTTAGGGGCTTCAAAATCCGGTGTATTTTATTTACTGCTGAACAACCTGGCTTTTGTTGTTCTCGTACTAAGTGTTGGGATAGATTCCGGAATCGGTTATTTTAATGCGAGGAAAGAAATTGGTCCCGGGCAGTTTTTATCGTTAAGTTTTTTGTGGGTATTGGTTGCTGCTGTTATTTTAGCCGGAATTTATTGGGCTGGTTTATATTTTCATTTTATTATTGCCTCAAGTTTAACCATTTATGGTTTCATTTATATTGCTTTTTCGCTTTTATCCACTTTTTTAAATGCGATTGTTTTTTCCATGGGCGATGATAAAACCCCAAGCCTGATTTTTACCATTGTAAATATTATCCTGATTTTTCTACTGCCCGGAAACCCATTGGTAACAAAAATTGTTTCCCCGGATCTATATACAAAGCTTTATCTTTTAGCTGCTATATTACCAGCAATCATTTTCTTCTTTATATTACTGCAAAGGAAAATAAATTTTAGTTTTACCGGGCCCGGCTTTTTATTGCAGCAAAAATTTTTACGGTTTATTTTACAATCTTTTTTATTCAGCCTTCTTTACACCCTGCTGTTACGCTGCGATTACTGGGTAGTAAATTATTTCTGTTCGGATGCCGACCTCGGCAATTATCTTCAAACGGTAAAATTAAATCAATTGGTTTTATTGATCCCTGCTTTAGCTTCCTTTACACTCTTTCCATTAATAGTAAGCCAGGTTCATCAACAGAAAATGGTAGAAGCCAAAGTGGTTACCCTGGTAAAAATTTATTTTTTTATTGGCCTCGCTATCTGCCTGGCTGTTATACTTACCGGGTATTGGATGTTGCCTGTAATTTATGGAGAGAGCTTTTCAAAAATGTATCCTGTTTTTATTCTGTTATCACCCGGCATTTTATCTCTTGCTGCGGCTTATCCGCTGAATACTTTCTTTGCCGGAAAAGATTTAATTGTTGTAAACATAAAAGCAATATTTTTTTCTATTATCATTTTGCTGCTGCTGGATTTTTTAGTAATTCCATATTACGGCATTTATGGTGCAGCCCTTGCCAGCACAGCAGGTTATGGTTTTTACTTTATGTATCTTTTGATTAAATTTAAAAAAAAACATCCCTTCAATATTAAAGCGTTATTTGATTTGAGGAAATTGATAAAAGAAAATCATCACCAGTTTTTCAATATTAAATTGCAGAATGAAGATTGACAAAGTATATGTTATTTGCAACCGGGAGGATTTTTATCTCACAAAAATATGCATAGCCAGTATAAGGTACTGGAATAAGGATATGGCAGTATGTATAATAAAAGATCTATCCAGAAATGATTTTGATTCTGCGGAGCTGGAAAAAAATCTAAATGTAACTGCAGAAATAACTACTATAAAAAATCTTACTTATTATGCAAAACTTTATCCACTGATAGAACAGGAAGGAGGAAAAAGGATCTTGCTTTTAGATTCGGATATTGTCTGGATGTGCGATATCATTGCACTGCTTGAGCCCTTTGATGAAGATATAATTGTAGCTGGCTATCACCCTGAAGATCTACGGGCAGAAATGAGCAGATGGTATTTTACACAACCTGCATTCGCTGAAAATTTTCCAGGGTATAAATACCCGGGCTTTTTGTTTAACGTAGGGCATATTCTTTGCAACACGACAATTTTTAAAAAAGATGATTTTATGCAGTTGCTGGAGTGGAAGGAGTTCCCCTCTCCTATTAAGCAAAATATTTTTTTTTATGAGCAGGGTATGCTTAATTATTTAATTGCAAAAAAAATATCAGAAAAAGAAATAACTTATAGGTTATTTGATTTCCAGGTATGGGGATGGGATAACCAGGTAAAAGCAATAAAGAAAAATGAGCTGAAAAATAAAATTCCGCATCCCTACCTGGTGCATTGGTATGGAAAAAAAAATGGACTGATCAGTTTTTTACCGGGAGGTAAAATGTTGTCTTTTTATGAGCGCTTTTATTACTCTTCGATAAAAAATGGGAAATATTCGCTTTATTTAGCAAAATTTAAAAGATCAATATTGCACTTCCGTGCTTTACTGTATGAAGCCGGCAAGTGTGTTTACCTTTTTTTAAAATCACCGGATAAATGAAACTTTTTATAAGGCAATTCGCATATTTTATTTTACAACCATTGCTAAGTATAAAATATTTCAGAAATTTTATACGGCATCTTGGCAATGCATCAGGATATTACCAGCAAGCCAGGATCTGCAAGGCCATCTCCCCGGAAAAAGAAGTATTGGCAGGCCCATTTAAAGGTTTGGTATACTCCCGTTTTGAAGCTGCAGGCAGTGTTCTGATACCAAAAATAATGGGAACTTATGAAGACGAATTGCACCCAACACTGGAAAAGATAATAAAGAAAAATTATACTGAAATTATTGATGTTGGCTGTGCAGAAGGGTATTATTCAAATGGCCTTGCATTAAAAATACCTGCAGCCACCGTATTTGCTTACGATCTGGATCCGCATGCCCGTGAGCTCTGCAAGGGCAATGCAACTGTAAATAATTTACAATTGCAGGTGCGGATAAATTCTTTTATAGATGCAGGTTCCTTAGCATCATTCCCTTTCAGTGGCAAAGGATTTATTATGTGCGACTGTGAAGGATTTGAAATAGAGCTATTCACTCCTGCATCAGTAAAGAATTTACTGAATTGCGATTTGATTATTGAATTACATGATTGTAATAATGAAGCTATCTCGGCAACGATCTTACCGTTGTTTGAAAATTCTCATCAGCTTACTCTTATAAAAAGCAATCCAGGTAAAAAAATTGCAGATTACCCTTACCTTGGTAAAAATTCAAATCTAACTGATGATTTATTGAATGAAAGAAACGGAATTATTATGTATTGGGCTTTTTTAGAAGCGATTTGATTTTTAGTAAATCATTTTTTTTCACTGAATTTAGCTGTACTTCATTTGTAGCATTGGTTTATAAAATAATTTTATGGCATCTTTTAAAAGAATAAGTTCAAAAGTGAAAGCGGCTGAAAACACTGGCTTCGGCACAAATGCGGCAAGTTATGGAGGCCGGTTATTAAATAAGAACGGGCAGGCAAACATCCGCAAAACTGGTATTGGTTTTTTAGAAAGATATAGCTGGTTTCACAGTATGCTGGCGATGAGCAACACAAAATTTTTTCTTATTATTTTACTTTTTTATATTATCGTTAATCTATTATTTACCTGTATATATTATTTAGTTGGTGTAGAGCATATGGTAGGTATAGAAACACATTCTGAACTGGAGAAATTTACAGAAGCATTCTTCTTCAGTTCTCAAACATTTACTACGGTGGGTTATGGGCGCATAAGCCCCTCTGGCTTTGCAACCAGCGCTTTGGCTGCATTTCAGGCTTTGATAGGTTTATTAAGTTTTGCTGTTGGTGCCGGTCTTATGTATGGGCGTTTCAGCAAACCAACCGCTTATTTAAAGTTTGCACACAATGCCTTAATAGCTCCTTATAAAGATCATACGGCATTAATGGTAAGGGTGGTGCCATTTAAAAATACCACGCTTACAGACGCAGAATGCAGGCTTACTCTCGGGATGCTTATAGAAGAAAATGGCGTAAAAATTAATCGGTTTTTTAATCTTAATCTCGAGTTAGATAAGGTCGGTGCCCTCACCCTCAGCTGGACGATTGTACATCCGATTACTGAAGACAGCCCATTATATAATTTTAAGGAAACAGATTACCAGAGTTTAAAAGGAGAGATCATTGTTTTCATAAAGGCATTTGACGACATGTTCAGCAACACCGTAGTGACAAGAAGCTCTTATACATTTAATGAAATTGAATATGGCGCTAAATACAAACCTATGTTTCAGCGGGATAAAAATGACAGCGGCACAATTTTACAAATTGATAAACTTAATGATTTTGACAAAATAGCGTTAGAACCCACTAACAATGAATTAGTGTAATGGATTTTTTCAATCCGGCTATCAATGTTTTATTATTCCTGGTGTTTCCTTGTACTATTTTATTTTTTTAATCCGTTAATAATTGCTGCAAATTCAGTTGCTACAAGGCTTGCTCCCCCTACCAGTCCCCCGTCCACATCGGGCTGTCCAAAAATTTCTACTGCGTTTGCCGCTTTTACACTGCCGCCATACAATATAGAAATGGAATCAGCAACCTCCCCACCATAATTATCGGACATCACTTTACGAATATGCGCATGCATTTCCTGGGCTTGTTCGCTGCTCGCTGTGCGACCTGTACCTATGGCCCAGATAGGCTCATAGGCAATGATAAAACCTGTTAACCGGGCCGCATCTAAATGAAACAGGCTTTCTTTTAGCTGTGTCTCTACATAACTATTTTGGGTAACCGCTTCCCGAATGGTTAATGGTTCGCCACAGCAAAAAATTGGTTTCAATCCGTGCTCAAAAGCGATATTAATTTTACCTGCCAACAGGCCATTGTCTTCATTGTTGTATTCCCTTCTTTCGCTATGGCCGATTATTACATATTGCAGGCCGAGGCTATGCAGCATCTCTGCACTCACCTCCCCGGTATAAGCCCCGTTTTTATTGGCAGAACAATTTTGTGCAGCAACAAAAATATTTTGCCTGCCTTTTAGTTTTAGTTGAACATTTACTAAGTAGGGAAAAGGCACGCCTAAAATAGCCAACTGATTTTCGTTTAATGAAAAACCGGCTGCCATCAGATCATCCGTTAATTGTTCAGCCTGTTGCAGGGTAAGATTCATTTTCCAGTTGGCGGCAGCAATTTGTTTTCGCATATTATTTTTTTATTGGTTTAATAAATAAAGTTGTTGCAGCATTTCAATTTCGGTGGCGGTTAAACTTTGCTGTTTCATTTTTTTCCAGTTCCCGATATCTTTCAATGCTTTTTCAAAGATATAACGTTCATTACCCCACGAAAAATTATGGGTATATTTTCCAGGCACAATGCTGCCAAAAATATTGCAGCAAACGCCGATAATTGTCCCCGTATTAAAAGAAGTATTGATGGCAGAACGGCTGTAATCGCCCATCAGCAGGCCGGCTTTATTACCGGCAGTCAGTGTATCCTGGTTTTGATTTATAACATATTTTATTTCGCCTCCTGTGTTTTTTACATTGCTGTTACTGCTGCCTGCACCAAGATTGCACCACTCCCCCAGAACGCTGTCTCCTAAATACCCATCATGTGCTTTATTACTGTATCCAAAGAATACAGAATTTTTTATTTCTCCCCCGGCTATACAATAAGGGCCTACGCTGGTAGCACCATAAATTTTACTACCCATTTTCAGCACGCTGTTTTCTCCTAAAGAAAAAGGTCCACGAATCATACTTCCTTCCATCACTTCTGCATTTTTGCCAATATAGATAGGCCCTGAGGCTGCATTTAAAAAACTGAATTCTACAATAGCGCCATCTTCAACAAAAATATTTTTTTCGTTAATGCATTTATTGGTGTTACTTATTTTTTGTGAAACCCGGTTTTTCGTGAGGAACTCAAAATCATGTCGTAGCGCCCAATCATTTATCTGAAAAATCTGCCAGGGATGATGAATGATCTTGATATCATCACCATCCATTACGGCAATTTTATCCGCTGCTGCTTTCAACAATATATTAATATTTTGCCGGGTAGGGATAATATTGGCATTTATTATCAAAGCATCTGCCGGAATATCTTTTTCATTTGTAAAAATTATTGCGGATGAAAGTTGAGCCCACTTCTCTTTAATCGTAAGTATTCCTACCCGTATATCCGCTACATGCCGGGTTAATGAAAATGGAAAAAGTTGCTCCCGGCATTTACTATCATCTAAAAAAATATTCATTGGGTTAAAAGTAATGAATTGCGTCGGCAAAAAAAATCCCCCCGGAAAACCGAAGGGACTTTAAAGTATAGCCATGAAAAACAAATTTGGATAAAGCGTACTTTATGCTAATTATTTTGCTTTCTTTTCGTAACGTTTTTTAAACTTATCAATGCGGCCTGCCGTATCTACCAACACGTTTTTGCCGGTGTAAAATGGATGGGAAGTATTAGAAATCTCCAGTTTAATTACAGGATATTCCTGCCCATCTTCTTCAAATACGATTGTTTCGTTGGTTTGGGTTGTAGAACGGCTTAAAAAAGTATGGCCATTGCTCATGTCTTTAAAAACGACTGTTCTGTAATTTGTTGGGTGAACACCTTGTTTCATATATAATTATCTTTTTTGATGTACGGATTTTGCCGTACAGGTTTTTAAAGCTGCAAGTTAAGCTTTTTTGCCTTAAAACAGGCAATTTTAGCTCTTCATATTTACAAATTGTAAAGCTATTCCCAGTGTCCAGCTCTTGCTTGCCTGGATAACATCCTGCAGGTCATCAATTTTTTTACCGGTTACCCGTACGATATCATCCATAATAGCCACCTGTACTTTCAAGCCGCTATCTTTAATAAGCTTTACTATTTTTTTTGCATCCTCCTGTTTAATTCCGTTGCGAACCGGCACCTCCTGCTTTGTTACTTTGCCACTGGGATAAGGCTCTTTGCTTAAATCATAAATCTCGGCAGCCAGTCCCTGCTTCATGCTTCGGCTGATCAGTACATCTGTTATCTGCGCCAGCTTCATTTCACTGTCTGCTTCAAGGTTCACCTTAAAATCTTTTTTATTAAGATCTATCACTACATGTGAACCTTTAAAATCGAAACGGTTAGTAATTTCTTTACTTACTACGTTTATTGCGTTATCAAGTGTTTGCAGATCTACTTTGCTTACAATATCAAAAGATGCCATATCATTAATTTTTACAAATATAAAAAACGCAGCCCATAATAGGTTGCGCTTTTTCATTTGAGCATTCAAAGGTTTAATTAGCCGATTTAACCCTGTTCTTTTCATCATCTGCCCCACCTGACTTCCTGTTTTTTAATCCTTTTATTGGTTTGCCAAAGCGATAGTTAAAAGTCAGGCTCGCTACCCTGTTATCGCTATACTGGCTAAAGCTAGCCTGGGTATTTTGAAAATTGATGTTTCCTTTTACCAGCATGGGGCCAAACATATCTCTGATGGTTAGTTTAAGAGATCCTTTTCCCTTCAACACATCTTTTTTCACTCCCGAAGTGATCTGTCCAAGGTGATGTATCAGTATCTGCCCTTCAATGGCTTTAGTCCTGTAAAAGCCCGATAGTTCTGCACTCCAGCCATTTTTAAAAGTAAACTGGTTATTAATATTTACCGTATAATTGGTACCCTTGATATTTAAATTTTCACCACTTAAAATGCCTTTAAATTCCTGGTAACGGCCTTCTCCATAAATATTGGTTTTCCACCACTTTGCTACAGTCACCTGAGCATTTACAGATAAACTCAAATTATTAACCTTACCAAAATTTCCCTGGCGCACAATTGTTGCAAACCCTTTCTGCTCAAATGTTTCATTAAAAAGATCTTTTGTATGGCTGTAATTTAAAGTAGTTGTAAAAAATTGATTGTAGGTATGTGATACTTCAAATACATGAGCATAGGTAGGTTTTAAAAACGGGTTGCCTGCGCCATAAGTAAATTTATCCAGAAAGAATAAGAATGGATTTAAATCTTCGTAATCGGGCCTGTTTATGCGGCGTCCGTACGAAAAGCCAAATTGATTTTTTTCACTTGCATTGTAGCTAACGTATGTTGTTGGAAATAAATTAGTATAACTTTTTTTGAATGAAGAATCCGGGTGAAGCACTTGGTCTGGGTTACCAAACTGACTACCCTGGTTGTTGGTATTTTCTGCTCTTAAGCCTGCCTGCAGGCCCCATTTTTTTATTGTCTTACTGAAATTTATATACCCTGCATTGATATTTTCTTTGTAAACAAAATGGTTTGTTTTATCCCAATCAATATTTTTTATATTATTAACTACATTAAAATAATTGGCATTATTATCGGAAGTAACATAACTGAATTTTAAACCCGCATCCATTTTCAAACCTTTTTTCAAGGGCTGACTGTAATCCACTTTTGCAGAATATATTTTAATATTTGATGGAAGGTCTCCGGCCAGTTCATCATTGTATTTTTTTGACCAGTCTGGATTAAAAGTACCGTTATTAAAAAGCTGGTCTTTACCCGATTTGTATTGCAGGAAATCTATGTCTGCTGAAATTTCCCTGCCGGTAGAATCATAAGTATGGCGCAGGTTTAAATTTATGGCTCCATTTTTCCATTTAGAATTTTCTATGCGGTCAGCTGTTACAATGGAATCTACTGAACCGGTGCTGTTCTGCAAAAAGCTGGTGCTGGTGCCCGTTTCTTTACCGGGTGTGGTATACCCGGTAAGTACAATACCTAAAGTAGTTTTTTTGCTGGCGTAAAAATCTGCACCAACCTTTGCATTGTAATTATAATTTTCTCTGAAGCTGTGCGTATTCTGTTCAAAGGTGGCTTTGATACTTTTATCTGTGTTGGTATATTTCCGGTTGATGTCTAATTGCTGAAAACCTTTTCTATAATTGGCACTAAGGGTACTGAAAATATTTACTTTACCTACCCGGTAATTTAGGTTTAAACTATTGTTTGTTTTTGCGTAAACACCTTGCCCGTAAGTAGTGCTTAACGATCCGTTAAAGCCTTTTTGTTTGTTCTTCTTTGTTTTAATGTTTATGATACCAGAGTTGCCCGAAGCGTCATATTTAGCCGAGGGATTTGTCATTATTTCAATCTGGTCAAGATTAGATGCTGGAAGATTGCGTAGAAAATTTACAAGGTCTGCACCTGAGATGTAACTCGGTTTTCCATCAATCATAATAATCACGCTTTGTTTGCCTTTCAGGCTAATGTTACCATCTTTATCTACAGAAACGCCCGGTGCTTTTTCCAGTACTTCCATAGCAGTGCTTCCTGCATTGGTAATAGAGGCATCTACATTTAAAACTGTTTTATCTATTTTTCTTTCGATAAAAGCTTTTTTAGAAGTAACTGTTACTTCGGCTAAATTTTTATTCACCGGAATTAATTGTAAAATACCTGTAACAGCACTACTGTTTGCCGCATTAATAGTAAGGAGTTGGCTGTAGGCTTTTGTATGCCCGATTGAAGAAGCCACAACAATGTAATTTCCATCTTTTACATTTTCAAAAGAGAAATTCCCATCTTTATCAGTAACAGAAATTTTTACCAGGGATGAATCTTTTGCTTTTAACAGAGAAATGTTAGCGGCATCAATTATTTTTTGATTACCCCCATCTTTAATAACGCCGGAAATTTTACCGGAATTCTGTGCAAAACTGCAAAAACCTAAACTGGCTAAAACCAGTGTTGTAAATAATTTTTTCATGACTATACTTTTTTGTTTGGTTAAAACCCGATGGCTGTCGGGCTGGCTAATTAGTTATATACTTTGATGACTACTTAACAAAAGTAGGTACTTTGTAATACATGGTACAATGTTTTATAATGAATGGCAAAAAAAAAGGATAACCGGTAGATATTTATTCTAACGATCATCCTCTTTTAAGGTTACAATTTTTTTATTTATGTTTCGGCGTACTTCTTTTTGCCAATAAAAATAAAGGCTAATCCACTGATTATTAGCAAACAGGCAATAATTTCTGCCTGCGATGGGTGCAGCCCAAGAAAGTTATAAGTTTTGTTAACCCTTATCAATTCTATAAAAAACCTTTCTATACCATTTAGTATAAGGTAGATGCCGAACATGACCAACGGTGTTTTTATTTTTCTCCGGATTGACCATAGGAAAAGAAAAATCAGACTACATATTATAATTTCATATAATGAAGTAGGGAAAACGGGTTGAGGCAATACCCTGTTATGGTCTTCCTCATTTCCCGGTATTTTAATACCGTCAGTATTTACATTTTGTGGAAACGAATAAGCAAAAAACCAGTTAGGTAAAAAAGGCGGCCCTTTAAAACTTTTATGCGGCACGTTATCCAATGTACCATAAGTACGGTCTGTTACATATAAAGAGTGATTAGCACTATCTGATACTTTGCCTTCGGTAAAATACCCAGCATATTTTTGCAATTGTTTATCAAAATCGCCGGGCTGTGCAACCATTACTTTACCCGTTGCATCGCTAATGTAGGCACTGTTGTAAATGCCCCAATCGCCATCGCCTGATATTTGGCAACCCATGCGGCCTACTGCATAAGCAATTATTAAAGCAGGTGCTGCAGCATCTACCAGGTGCCTTATCTTTATCCCCTTTTTATAGCCATACCAGCAAATAGCAATGGCAGCCATTATTAGTCCTCCATAAAAAGTAAGGCCGCTTTGAGAAAAAATTCTACCAATAGGGTCTTTTATAAATTCATCCCAGTTTTCAAAATTGTCAAACAGCTTTGCTCCTAAAATGCCAAATACAAGTCCTAAAATAATTATATCTCCTACCCTGTCATGTGGCCATATACGGACAGGCCTCCGCTCAGGCTCTTTTAGTTTTTGTTTATTTTTATCCCACCATTTAATTCCTATAAGTATAGCAGCAAATGCAATACCGCCTAATATATTTCCCTGTTTAGAAAAAATATAATCCTGCGCATTTACTTCTGGTGGCTTACTGAATAATAATCCCAGTAATTTATATCCAAAAAGAAAACCAACAAGGGCATTGATTAAAAGCTCACTGAGGGATGCAGGTTTTCCCACAACAATTGTTTCTTCCCGGGGCACAAGCAAGCCGAGTTTTTCTTTTCGCTTTAATTCAGAACTAAGTACAAGCGCTGCAATTACAAAGGCAAGCGCTACCATAAGGCCAAAAGTATTTAGTATTTTAAGTGCACTCCACTCTACACCAAACCAATCTTTGAAAATATAATATAAATTGGGATACATCTTAATTATTTAAGGTTTTAAAAAAGCATTGCAATATATCCTTTACAAGCGGCAAAAAAAAATCCTCCTGAAGTAACCATACAACAGGAGGACTTTTTAAATTTTATTATCATTAATTACAATGCGTATTAAATGCGCCCATAAGATTGTCTGCAATCATCTGTGCACTGCGGCCCTCTATCATATGGCGCTCTATCATATGTACTAATTGGCCATTTTTAAAAAGGGCGATAGCTGGGGAGGAAGGTGGGTAAGGCATAAGGTGTTCCATGATTTTATTGACAGCTTCCACATCAAACCCGGCAAAACTTGTTGTAATATTATCAGGCTTGTTTTGTGCATTATGTACGGCCAATAATACACCCGGCCTGGCCGTGCCTGCACTGCAACCACAAACAGAATTTATCATTACAAGTGTGGTTCCTTTGTCGTTTAAGGTAGTTTCTACATCAGCTGCAGTAAGCAATTCCGTAAAACCATTTTCTGTTAATTCCTCTTTCATTGGAATAACTATTTCTTCTGGATACATTTTTTAATTTTTAAATAATGAAACACAAAATTACAACCTTCTTCGCAAAGATACATTGAAAAGATTCGATGTTTGCTTTTCATTAAGAGACACAATGACGGATATTAAAACAAAATTTAGACAAGATGACTTGGTTAAGAAAAGTAAATGGTTATTATGTCTTGTAAAATGCAATGGAATACAATTTGAGGAATGAAGAATGAAAATAAAATTGTAAAAAAATTAAAATTATAACGCCATGACATTAGTAAAAGTAAACAACGGTTTTTCAAAATCTATAGATGGAATGATGAACGATCTATTTAATGAATTTCCAACTGCAGTAAGTAAAACTTTCCGGGAAGATGTATTGCATTTTCCTCCGGTAAACATTACCAATAAAGAAGCTGCCTATTCAATAGAATTAGCTGCTCCAGGGTTTGAAAAACCAGATTTTAATGTAAAACTCGATAACAATATTCTTACGATCAGTACAGAGAAAAAAGAAAAAGAAACTGAACAAGGTCAGAAAGTTATCCGGAGAGAATTCAGCACAAAATCATTTAAGCGCAGCTTTACAATTGATGATAAAATTGATACCGAAAATATTAGCGCAAAATATGAAAATGGCATCCTTACTTTAGAGCTTCCAAAAAAAGAAATTGAAAAGGCCGGAGCTAAAGAAATTAATATTCTATAAAAAGATTTAAGATTATACAGTTGATTACCTTAATGATTCGTAAGGTAAGGCCTCCCCATTCCTGCGGAGGCTTTTATTTGCAATTTACTTTTCTACGTGTGTCCACCAGGTATTGGATTTTCCATCCTTCAGGTGTATTTATTAATTGAAAAGAATCTACACCGCAATGGCTGAATTTTCCATCATAATAAAATTGATAAGGTGCCCATACCATTGCTAACGGCCCATCTATTTTTATAGTTTCAAATGTTATCCTTTCATCGGCCATATTTTTTTTCTGTTTACTTACAAAGTCTGCAAATTCTTTTACTAATTCATTTTCTATTTCTGTTTTACCTTCTTTAGTTTTTATAATAGTTTGCAATATAGCACTGTCTGCAAAACAGGAAGAAAGCAACCGTACATCTCCATTTTTCATTGCCTGAAATAAATTATTCACCGTTGCTTTTACAGAATCTTCTGCCGTTTGAGCACTTGCGATTGATACAATAAAAGGAATTGTTAAAGAAATCAGAAAGAACTTCATAAATATTTTGTTTTAACTGTTTGGTAAAGTTATTGAACTAAAGCGCAAAACAAATAGCTGAAAAAGATTAATAGTTATATTATCGTCCTGGCATTATTGGTTTTTATATCCAGTTGTAATAAAAAAACCTATCCTGAAAAAAACGAGAATACAGTAACTAGCCATGAATCAGCCATAGTAAAACCAGCTCCGCCCATTTCGGCAAAAGAATATTTGAAAGAAAAGGCAAAAAAGGGTGATGGCAGTCCGCCGCAGGTAATTATTGTAAATGATAAGGCCGCCGGAAAAACTACCGATGGAAAATACTATTATGATCTTAATGGATTCAGGTATTGGAAAAATAATAAGGATGGAAAGTATTATTTAAATGGCATTTTCTCTACCAAGAAAAAAAGTAAGGGTTAGAAATTTACTAAATTATCTCCCCTAAAAGAAGATTGCTTTTTATACAATAAGCCCGCTGATATATAGCGGGCTTATTAGTTTATTGTGACTTTCAAAATGAGACTTAAGTATATCCTAATATCTTCAGCATGCTTTGTGCCGTTTGTTCTTTAGCATGTAACCAATCTACCATTTTACCGTTTTTATCGGGGCCTACAATTACATGTTTAGGAGATGGAATCATACAATGCTTTATACCGCCGTACCCGCTTATCTGATCCTGGTAAGCACCTGTATGAAAAAACCCAACAAACAATGGTTCTCCTTCACCTAACTTGGGAAGAAACACTTCATTTATATGTTCTTCAGAATCATAATAATCGTGGCTGTCGCAGGTAATACCACCTAATACCACCCGTTGGTATTCATTATCCCATTTATTTATCGGTAGCATCAAAAATTTTTCACCAATACCCCAGGTGTCAGGCAATGTGGTTATAAATGATGAATCAATCATGTACCAGGTCTCCCGGTCGTTCTGCATTTTTTGCCCGATTACACTGTAAATATGCGCCATGCTTTCCCCAACGGTATAGCTGCCAAATTCTGTAAAAATATTGGGCATGGGAACTTTATTCCTGGTACAGGCTACCTTAATATTCCGTACAATTTCATTAATCATAAATTGATAATCGTACTCAAACGCCAGGGAATGTTTTATAGGAAAACCGCCCCCGATATTTATTGAGTCCAGCTCCGGGCAAATCTTTTTTAACTGGCAATAAAGATTAATTACTTTGTTCAGTTCACTCCAGTAATAAATATCATCTTTTATTCCCTTGTTCAAAAAAATATGAAGCATTTTTAATTGAAAACGATGCTCATTACCTTCAATTTTATCTACATAAAATTCTAAAATATCTTTTGCCCTTATGCCCAGCCGGCTGGTATAAAAAGGAAAATTCGGTTCTTCCTCTGCAGCCACTCTTATCCCCAGGTTAAAAGGAACTTTCACAGATTTAACGTAAGCCCTCAATTCTTCCACATTGTCTAAAACCGGAATTACATTTTTAAAGCCACTGTTTAAAAGCCCTGCGATGCGCTGTGTGTATGGCTTTTGTTTGTACCCGTTACATACAACAAAAATATCTTTGTTGATTTTCTTTTTGGCGTACAACTTTTTTATGATATCAATATCGTAAGCATAAGAAGTCTCCAGGTGTATATCATTTTTTAATGCTTCTTCTACTATAAAAGAAAAATGAGAACTCTTTGTGCAGTAACAGTAATTATACTTGCCCGTGTATTTATGTTTTTTAAAAGCAGTTGCAAACATTGCTTTTGCTTTATTTATCTGCTTGCCTATTTTAGGCAGATAAGTAAGTTTTAGCGGCGTGCCGTATTTATCTATCAGAGCCTTTATATCAAGTCCGTTGTATTGAAGGTATTCATCTACAAGTTTAAAATCTTCCTGCGGAAAATTAAAGGTTTGATCTACCAGATCTGTATATGTATTATTCATGCCTACATCACCCGTATTACGCATCGCAGATTAAATATTTAATGGTTAGTAATTTTTAAAAAAACAAAGATATAATTTAACGACAGAACTAAAATTAAAAATCCGCCCAGGCAAAAGCAGGGCGGATGTATAATTTTAAAGAATGATTTTATTTAACTGAATCAATCAGTTTCTTAAATGTTTCCGGCTCATTCATTGCAAGATCGGCAAGAACTTTACGATTAAGATCAATCCTTTTTTCCGTTAACTTATGAATGAATTCGCTGTACGTAATTCCTTCTGCTCTTACGGCTGCATTGATACGTGCAATCCATAAAGTACGGTACTCACGCTTTTTTAATTTACGGCCAACGTAGCTGTACGTTAACCCTTTTTCCATTACGTTTTTAGCAACGGTATAAACATTTTTACGCTTACCATAATAACCTTTGGCAGCTTTTAAAATTCTTTTGCGGCGTGCCCTGCTGGCTACTGCATTTACTGAACGTGGCATATTTTAATTTTTTTGAAAGTTAATAGTTATGATTAATTACGTTTCGGTTATTTCAAACCTAATAAACGTCTTACAAAATGCATATTGCTGTCTGCAACTACACCATCTTTACGCATAGCACGCTTGCGTTTGGTAGATTTTTTTGTAAGAATGTGACGTTTGAAAGCTTTTTGAAAAGTAATTTTACCTGTACCGGTAACTTTAAAGCGCTTTTTTGCGCTGCTGTTGGTTTTAACCTTTGGCATTACATAACTGTTTAATGTTACTCCCTGCTGGCGTTCCGAAACTTCGGAAACTTATGGAGCCGTGTGGGAAATGTTACCGAAACGAATTTTTCATTTCGGGTTGCAAAAGTAGTAAATTTTATCGGATAAACAGGCTTTATAAGAGAATTATATTCTTTTTTAAAACTCAAGCTAACTGCTTCTTTCAGCTTCATCCCCGCTATCCGCTGCAAGCCCAGCCTGTGGCTGGGGCTTTACCCTCCTATCGGGCGTACAATTTCGGCAGTTAAATATTTTACCAGCATTAATAAATTGATGCACTATTACAGTTTTGCCATTTAGCAAATAACATATCTAAAAATTTAAAAGAGCATTATCCCCCTTTTTTTATAACATTTACCAGTTTTGCATTTATCTGTTTTAAAAGATCAAATTGTTTTGCCTGCGAGTCAAAAAGGGTTTTTATCTGCTCTTCCAGTAACAGATCTATTTTTTGATGCAGGCTTCTTATCTGCATTTCTGCTTTTAAATTAATAAGATAATCGTTTTCGCTCCTCATCCTGTCTTTTTCTTCTACCCTGTTCTGGCTCATCATAATAATAGGCGCCTGCAAAGCTGCAATACAAGAAAGGATAAGGTTCATTAAAATAAAGGGATAGGGGTCAAATTTGTATTTGCCCATTGCTATTACATTAAAAAATATCCATACCGCTAGTATTACTCCAAATAAAATAATAAACCTCCAGCTTCCCCCAAACCTGGCCACTTTATCAGAAATTTTTTGGCCCTTTGTTAGAATTTCCAGAGGTGGATTTTCAAGATTTTGTATGATAAGTTTTTCTTCATTTATACTATCTGTAACTATCTGGTGCAGTTTATTTATATGCTCATTTTCTGCATTCAGCATCTGATCTTTTTCTATATTTTTCATTTGTTTAAATATTAGTAATGAAGAAAGATTTATTTTTTATTCACCCATTCCCTCTGCATCAGCAGTTTTGCTGCTATGGCTTACCATTTCATTGATGGCTGCAATTTCAGGTATGGTAAAATACCTCCATGTACCCGCTGGAGTTCCCGTAACGGTAATATTCATAATGCGTACTCTTTTCAGTGAAGTAACTTTATAGCCCAATGCTTCGCACATGCGTCGTATCTGCCGGTTTAGGCCTTGGGTAAGTATGATGCGGAAACGCTTATCCCCTTCCTGCTTTACAAAACATTTGGTTGTTACTGTGCCCAAAATTTTTACACCATTTCTCATGTCGTTTATAAAAAGACTGTTTACTGCTTTATCTACTGTAACAAGATATTCTTTTTCGTGGCCGTTGCCTGCACGCAAAATTTTATTTACTATATCGCCGTCGTTGGTTAAGAAAATTAATCCTTCCGAAAGCTTATCCAGCCTGCCTATGGGGAAAATGCGTGTTTTAAAGTTTACAAAACTGATAATATTTGTTTTGTCCTTTAAATCAGTTGTGCAGGTAATTCCTTTTGGTTTGTTAAGCACAATATATACCGGCGCAGTTTTCTTTTTCAGTGGTTCCCCATCCACCTTTACTACATCCCCATCCATAACCCGGTTACCTTTATTGGCATCTTTGCCATTGATGGTTACCCTGCATTCTTCTATATAGCTATCTGCTTCCCTGCGGCTGCAAAAGCCGGAGTCGCTTATATATTTATTCAGACTAATATCCATTTCAGCTTTTTAATAACGACTATGTGATGAATAGCAAAATTAATAACAATTATGGCCTTAACGGAGTATTGCATTTATGTATTCCGTTTTGTAACTTTATTATTATTAAAGATACAGTATGAAAAAAATAATCTTAATTATACTTACGGTGTTTGTAACCTACATCGCAAATGCACAATTTGGCAATTTATTAGACAGGGCAAAACAAAAAGTAAAAAACAAAGCAAACCAAAAGATAGACCAGAAGATGGATAAAACCATTGACAACACTGTGGACAATGCAGGAAAAAAAACTTCCGGTACAAATAACACGAACAATACTAACACAACAAATAATGATAATACCAATTCAAAACCAGAAACTACCGTTTTATTAAAGAGCTACAGCAAATTTGATTTTGTGCCTGGCGAAAAAATTGTAGTGGCAGAAGATTTTAGCCAGGATGCTATAGGCGATTTTCCAGACAAATGGAATACGAATGGCAGCGGCGAGGTTGTTACAGTAGATGGACAGGCAGGGCACTGGCTAATGATAAATAAGAAAGGCCGATATATTCCTGAGTACATAACCAGCCTGCCAGAAAATTTTACATTTCAGTTTGATCTGTTATGCAATGAAAAATTTAATTATTATTCCAATGCATTGGATCTGTTTTTTTTAACCGGTAAAAATGACAAATCGGTATTCGAATACAGCTTTATTGAACTGGAGAAAAGATCGGGAGTAAAACTGGGTTTTCATCCGGCTAATGCAGGAAATACCGGTGGCAGCGCTACTATTAATAGTTTTGAAGATGGCGAACATGTAATTAATAATGAAGTAACCACCAGCCAGTTTAATAGCAATGCCAATAAAACAAAAGTAAAAATTTCAATATGGCGTCAGAAACAAAGGCTTCGGGTGTATATGAATGAAGAAAAAGTGTTTGACCTGCCTAAAGCTTTTGCAGCAAATAAAAATTATGGTACAGTAATGTTTGAAATATGGAGCGGTATGAATAATGATGTAGATCGTTACCTGCTAAATAATATAAAATTAGCCGTGGGCTCACCAGATACAAGAAACAAATTTATAAATGAAGGTAAATTTGTTAGCCACGGAATTTTGTTTGATGTAAACAGTGATATAATAAAACCGGAGAGTTACGGCGCTTTAAAGGATATTGCGAATGTACTGTCAGAAAATGCTGGCGTGAAAGTGATGATTGTAGGCCATACAGATAGCGACGGAGATGATAAATCCAATTTAGAACTTTCTAAAAAAAGAGCTGAATCGGTAAAGAATTACCTGGTAAAAGAATTCCAAATAGATATTTCCAGGATAACAACCGATGGTAAAGGAGAAGCCATCCCGATTGATAAAAATACTTCTGCCGAAGGCAAAGCCAACAACCGCCGGGTTGAATTTATTAAACAATAATCTTACTGAAATATATTATTTAATAACATCACCAACATTACTAGAATATTTTTTTCCTCCCACCCCGGTTATCTTATTACCACTCCACATGCCAGCTCTTCCCATTGACGGGCTACTGTTATTGCAAATACCATTTCTTGCGGCACCTTCAATAATATTTCCGGTACAGTTTACTTTTAGTGGTGCTCCATCTATCCCTTTCTTTTCAATTAAAATTGCATCATGCAGTAAAGCTTTAGCTGTGTTTATTAAACTATTTTCCTGGATAACGTTCTGGGCATATCCAAACAATTGAATGCCAGAGCCCGAGCCATTTTCAACACGGTTATTTCTTATCGTTCCAAAACTGTTGCTGCCTACCAGTATGCCGGTTCTCTGCGAAGCAAGATTGGATTTACCATAATTACGTACGGTATTATCATACACCTGGAAGTCCTGCGCATTGCATAACTGGATGCCATCGCCAGAGAGTTCTTCCAGCAGGTTATTATTAATTTTTATGTTCTTAAAATGAGCTGTATTTTTTATGGAATAAATACCGGAGTTTCCCAGGTAAAATCCTTCCGACCTCCCTTTCTCAGCAGGGTTATCCATATCATGTATCCAGTTGTGATGAAGCCATACGTTCACCATGGTACGCCCTGTATCAGGGCTACTGAAGATGCCTACCTGCGAATGCGTAACCTCAACATTTTTTACTTCATACTCGGTAGCATTGGTAGTATTTAAGCCCTGCGAAATATATTCACCGCCCGATGGGCCGAAAACAATTCCATATTTATAAGCGGAATCTCCACCACCGTCAATAATAAAATGACTACAGTTATATAAAATGGCGGCATAACCATTCTTTATCCCGATTCGGCTCCTGCCCGATCTATTTCTGAAAACTATGGGGCTATCAGCCGTACCATTAATATTTTCAAGATTCCAGTAAGCATAGCTACCCTTTAAAATAATAGTATCGCCGGGTCTTATCTTTATCTTAGGCTTGTACCAGCCTCCATCAAAATTTTTTGGTATACTGATTTCTCTTGCATCTGCGGCAGTTGCAATTAATGATAAAAGAATGAGGTATATTTTTTTCACTGGCTTTTATTTAGGTTGATATCTCAGAAACTGTTTATAAACCGGGTTTAAAATTAAATCTTATGAAAGAGTTTAACTTACTGACTTAAAGTTACTCAATTGCGATAAATTATTTTTGTTTAATTCATTCCCTGCGGACACAAATATCTTTTATATTGTTAGTTATATATTTTTGAAAGACATGCATTAAAAAAAGGCCGCATTAATATGCAGCCTTAAAAAAAATTGTATCGTTATCACTATTTAAAATTTGATAGTTGCTTTTGTCTTGTCATATTCAGCAGCTTTCTTTGCATCGCCTTTTGCATTATACATATCACTTAAATAGCCAAGTATGTTCTGATAACTGGCTTTTTGGATAGCTTTCAGATTTTGTTGAGCACCATAATATTTTACAGCTGTTTCTGCATAAGGAATACACTCATCCATTTTTTTAATAGAAAGGGCTTTTAAGGCAGCTTTCTTTTTTACATCTTCAGGTTTTACGCTTTTAATAAGAGTTGCAGCTGCGCTGTAATCGGCAGCAGAATTAAATAAATGATTAACCATTAAAGTAGTTGCATCAATGCCTGTATCATTTGTAATAGCTGTTTTTAAAACTGACGTAAGTTTGTCTTTAGCGGCGGGTACGTCTGCGGGTCTTGGCACATCCTGTCCATAGATACTGTTGTATAATTCTATGGAATAATTATAGGCAAGAGTAAAATCATTTGGGCTTTTTGAAAGCATTTCTTCGTACTTGGCAAACAGCGCAGTTTTATCAGTTTTACTGTTTACTGCTTTTAATTCCAGTTCATTCCAATATCCATCCTGCGGGTAAAACTTTTTTCCTTTATCTAATATTTGTTGCAGGTTGGCGGCATCAGTCTTTTTAGAATAATAATCAGCGAGGTACTCATAAACTTCAGCGTAATCTTTACCCGTAACATTTGCATCTGCCAATTTTTTAAAATAAAAAACACTTTGGTCTTCATTTTTTGCCTGTAAGGCAGCAATAGCAATATTTAATACCAGTGCTGTATCCAGGGTATTTAATGTAACTTGGTTATAAGTGTACTGTTTATTTAAAATATAATCCTTTATTTCATTTGCTTTTTTAAATGTCTCCAAAGCATTAGCATAAGCTTTATCATTAAACTGCTGAGCGCCTAAATCATAAGTGCCACCATACAGGTCAAGATAAGAAGCATAGTTTTCAAACTTCATACGTATATCCTTTGTATCTAATTGCTGGTATTTTTTAAATGCTTCAAAAGCATTTGATTTTAAAGTAAATTTTTCATTTTTTGAAAGGGTAGAATCATACGAAACAAAATTATAAATTCTCCCTTTGTAATACCAGGCATTAGCGTTATCAGCATTCTTGGCATCTAAAAAAAACTTATCAATACCTGTTTTTGCTTCTGCATATTTTTTTTTGTCTACCAAAGTGCCAATATCGTCGAGGCTTTGGCTAAAGGTTGTAAAACTATAAATAAACAACGCAGACAGAATAAAAATTTTCTTCATATAATTTCTTTTTTAGTTATTAAAGATATTAGTTAATTAGACATATTGCTATTTTTCTTACTGCCTTTTTCCATAAACCATGCCATAGGCAGGTAAATGAATAATACTGGTGAAATTTATAGATAATGTTCATAAATTTAGCACTTAGTTATACATTTTGATAAGCCAGGAAACCATACAACAAATACTAAGCAGGATAGATATTATTGAGATACTAGGCTCATTTGTGAAACTTAAAAAAAGAGGCGCTAACTATCTTGGCCTTTGCCCTTTCCACAACGAAAAATCGCCGTCGTTTACGGTCTCGCCTACTAAAGAAATTTATAAGTGTTTTGGCTGTGGTAGAAGTGGTAATACGATTGGTTTTTTAATGGAATTGGAAAAATACAGTTATGTAGAGTCATTAAGATGGCTGGCAAATAAATATAATGTTGAAATTGAAGAATCAGAAACTACACCGGAAGTAAAACTGGTACGGCAGGCTGCAGACAGTCTTTACATTATTAATAACTTTGCACAGCAATTTTTTTCCAATGCTCTTTTTAATACAGATGAGGGTGCAGACATCGCTTTAAGTTATTTAAAAGAAAGAGGATTCAGGGAAGATATTATAAAGCAATTTCAATTGGGTTACAATCCTTCGGGCAAGGATAATTTTGCAACAGCGGCCCTTGCTGCCCAGTACAATGATGAGTACCTGCAAAAAAGCGGGCTGGTAGTTATCAGGGATGAGAAACCGATGGATAATTACCGTGGCCGGATTATATTTCCTATACACAATCAAAGCGGAAAAATACTTGGGTTTGGTGCAAGGATTATTAAGAATAATGATAAGGCCCCAAAATACATCAATACGCCGGAGAATGAAATTTATATAAAAAGCAAGATCTTATATGGTTCTTACTTTGCCCGGATGGCTATTGATAAAGCTGATGAATGCCTGTTGGTAGAGGGTTATACAGATGTAGTAAGCCTGCACCAGGCGGGTGTGGAAAATGTGGTTGCCAGTGGCGGCACCTCTTTAACACCTGATCAGCTAAGGCTGGTAAAAAAATATACCAATAACCTTACTATTATTTATGATGGGGATACTGCCGGGGTAAAAGCTGCACTGCGTGGATTAGATATGGCCCTGGAAGAAGGCCTGAATGTAAAATTGGTTTTGATCCCCGATAAAGAAGATCCTGACAGTTATGTAAACAAAGTTGGGGCAGAAGCTTTCAAGGATTTTGTAAAAGAAAATAAAAAAGATTTTGTGTTATTTCAGTTAGGCCTGGCATTAAGTGATGCCGGCAATGACAGTACAAAAAAATCGCTTATTGTAAACCAGGTTGCAGAAACAATTTCAAAAATAAATAAAACAGAGGAATTTACCCGCCGCCAGGATTATATAAAACAGGTTTCTGAAATTTTAAAGATTG
>JBDUCK010000030.1:0-16898 GCA_040003485.1 Ferruginibacter sp.
ATCCAATACAAAAATCACCGTACGCCCGCCGCCCGCCTCTCACTCTTTTTTATTGCCCCGGTTTCTTTATAATTTAAATTATTTTAATGGCAATAAAAAAGGAGTTTCGGCTATGCGGCGCAGCCCATCAGCATCAAAAATTCTTATCAACACCATTTGCAGCGTCTTATTTTTTACAATTACTGTAAGTGCCGCTCATGCCAAACAGAACTGAACGCACCAAGCATTGCAAATCCGTTTTTATTAAATGACAGTTTATTTAAATGAAGATCATCAATATCTTTTTGCAAAACTTTCCTGGTAAAAGGATTTATGGTACCACCGTTTGTAGCAGGCGCTGCAGCAGGGTCGTATTGAAAATGCGGATCTACTATTGTTCCTCTTGGATACATGATACCTGGCGTGCCGCTTCCCCGTATATCCAGTTGCTGTGGATGCTCCAGCCCAATGGTGTGCCCAAACTCATGCGCTGCCGTGGTAGAATTATTTAAGAGATTATCTAATTTAAAATACCCCGTATTACTCCCAATACCATCTACAAAAGAAATATTGCCTTCGGCATATTCCTCTACCCGGAAATAGTTATTGAGCGGCTCATCATTTTCGTACACATCCTGGGGCATCAACGATGGGGCATACACTCCGGTAATATTAAACTGCACCAGGTAATGGTTTTGCTTTATGTGTTCAGAGGCTTTTGGCTCATTCCAATGCGATGCCACATCCATTGCTACTATGTTGCTTAATGCTTCTGAAGAAGCATCACCATACAAAATAATTGTAGCATGAATGATGATTTGTTTTTCCCTTTCATTTAATTCTGCAATACCCATATTGCTATTTTAAATACTGCATAAAATAATCTGTAATTTTTTGATACAAATGCGCCCGGTCTTTCCCCAATACATTGTGTTCATGCCCGGGATAAATCAGGTAATCTACCTGTACGCCTGCATCCACACAGGCTTTTACAAAGTCTACAGAATTTTGCTGCAACACCACCGGATCCTGTAAGCCATGAATAAGTAATAATTTATCTTTTAGTTTACCAGCTTGTTTTATAAGATTTGTTTCTTCATACCCTTCCGGATTTTCCTGCGGTGTATCCATGTATCTTTCACCGTACATCACTTCATAAAATTGCCAGTTCATTACCGGGCCACCTGCCACGGCTGCCTTAAAAACTCCGGGATGATTCAGTACAAAATCCGTTGTCATAAATCCGCCAAAGCTCCAGCCAAATAAACCCATTTTATTTTTATCAATATAAGGCTGCGCCTGCAGGTATTTTAAAGCACTTACCAGATCCTGCATCTGCACATCACCTACTTTACGGAATATTGATTGTTCAAAAGCCTTGCCCCTGTTGGCGCTTCCCCTCGTATCTACAGTAAAAACAACGAACCCCTTTTCTGCCATATACTGAAACCAGTAATCTGCTGCTCCGCCGTTCCAACTATTTAAAATCATTTGCGCATGGGGGCCGCCATACCAATAAACAATCACAGGATATTTTTTTGTGCTGTAAAAATTTACAGGCTTATACATCCGGCAATAAATATCTATACCACCGCTGTTTTTAATTGGAAAAATGCTTAGCTGTCCTAAAGCGTAGCCAGCTAACGGATTTGCGGCCTGTAGCAAAGTTTTTGTTTGTGCTGTTTTAGTTTCTATCAACTGTATAGTCCGGGCATTTTGGGGAGTGCTGAAATTATCTATAACGTAACTTCCATCGCTACTTACAACTGTATTGTGTACTCCGCTTGCTGTCGCTAATCTTTTTGTTTTTAAATTTTTTAGATTTAATAGGTATAAATTTTTGGTTACGGGCGACTCTTCTGTAGATGAATAAAGTAAGTTTTCCCCTGAGGCATCAAAACCTTTTACCTCCAGCACTTCCCACTGGCCGGCAGTGAGTTGTTTTATTAATTTTCCATCGGCGCTGTATTGATACAAATGATTCCATCCATCTCTACGGCTTTGCCAGATGAATTCGTTAGGCTTGTTTTTTACAAACAGCATAGGTACCAATGGCTCCGTATATTTTTCATCTGTTTCTTCAAATAAAGTGTTTACAAAATTCCCCGTAACTGCATCATATTTATTTAACCACATGTGGCTCTGCTCCCGGTTAAGCACCGCTATAAAAACATATTTATCATCAGGGCTCCAGGCAATATTAGTGAGGTATTGTTCTGCAGGCAAACCAGTTTTTAACCATACAGTAGTTTTAGAAACCGCATCGTAAACCCCAACAGTAACCTGGTGGCTTTTATCACCTGCCATTGGATATTTTATATTTATATTTTTGGCGGGCCGCTGCGTCCAGTCAATGATGGGATAATCTGTAACCATAGTTTGATCCATGCGATAGAAAGCCAGGAGTTTTCCATTATTGCTCCAGAAAGTTCCTTTGTTTATTCCAAATTCTTCCCGGTGAACCGATGAAGCATAAACAATATTTTCTGTGCCGTCGGTAGTAACCTGTTTTGTATCTCCATCTTTAGAGATAAACAAATTATGATCCTGCAGGTAAGCAAGGTATCCGTCATTGCTTTGATCTAAATTTTGCTTTTCAGCAAATTCTTTGTCAAGTAATGTACTGTATGATTGATCCTTGGTACTGAAAGCATATTTCGTTCCTTTAATACTTGCCACATAATTATCGGCATTAAATTGTACAGGTGGCAAAGCCGTTAGTGAATCTTGTTTTACATTTTTTAACCGTTGATTGAACTGTGACAGGGTAAGAAAAATATGTTCTTCCTTTTCTTTAAAATTCCCTCTCATCCAAACATCGCTTCCATTTATTTTTTTTAGATAAATGTAGTCATTAGTGCCCTTTACAAACTGTAACTGCCGCAGGTTTTCAGGGGCAAGGGTAGTTTTATTATTTACTAAAGCATCTGTTATAGAAAGTTGTTTCTGCTGTGCAGTGGCCGAAATAACGATGAGAATAAAAAGACAAGAAAGTGTTTTTTTCATGATGAATGATTAGGATAACAAATGTAGGAGAAAATGCATTAAACCAAAAGCTCCACAAATTGTGGGGCTAGTTTATAAAATGATAAAGATGATAATGATGTGCCGTACAAGAGGGCGATGCAAGAATGATGACCATGGTTGCTGCTTTTGCCCGGACAAAAGATATTTTAATTCCTTAATGGCTTCCCTGTTTTTAAAATACTCTGTATTCTTTCCAGCGTTTTTTTTTCAGCAGTGAGACTAAGGAATGCTTCTCTTTCCAGGTCTAAAAGATATTGCTCACTTACCAATGTTTGCTCACTAAGATCGCCACCACACATTACGTAAGCCAGTTTTTTTGCAACGGTAACATCATGCTCAGTTGCATATTTACCCACAAACATTCCATTGATACCGGCATACATGGCACCGAGGCCTGAGCGGCCCAACACCTTTATATCATTGCGCTGCACGGGCATGGTATATCCTTCATCATATAGATTTATGACAGCATTTTTTGCTTCGACAATACGGCGGCCAATATTCACACTTACTTCATCCAGGCCTTTCCGGTAAATACCAAGCTCAAAAGCTTCATAAGCAGAAGTACCCACTTTTGCGGTAGCGATCGTTAAAAACCTGTTTTGCAAAGTGATCGTCTCCGGCTCACCGTTATGCATTTCATCTGCTGCCCGCAACACAAATTCTTTGGTGCCGCCGCCGCCGGGTATAACACCGATACCCACTTCTACCAGGCCGGTATAAGTTTCTGCGGCTGCAATAACTTTATCGGCATGCAAACAAATTTCGCAGCCGCCGCCTAATGCCAGGCCATGAGGGGCCAGCACAACCGGGATGGAGGAATAACGAACCCTCATCATGGTATTCTGAAACATACGGATGGCCATATCTATTTCATCATAGTCCTGTTCTATTGCCAGCATAAAAATCATCCCGACATTTGCACCAGCACTAAAGTTGGAGCCTTCGTTGGCAATTACAAGCCCTTTATATTTTTCTTCCGCAAGAGAAATTGATTTTTGAATTCCTTCCAACACTTCCCCGCCAATGCTGCCCATTTTTGTGTACCATTCCAGGCCAAGCACATCACCGCCCAAATGATAAGTACGGCAGGCACTGTTTTTCCAAACTGTTTCGTTACTAAAGTTTTTCATTACAATAAAAGCATCGCCACCAGGTAATATTTTATACGCTTTCGTTGCAACGTCATAATAAAACCGCTTGCCATTCTCAACTTTATAAAAAGATTTTATTCCTGCTGCAAGCATTTCATCTACCCAGGGAGAAACTGTATACCCAGCCGCTTTCATAGCTTCTAAAGTTTTAGCGACCCCAAGTGTATCCCAGCTTTCAAAAGCGCCAATTTCCCAGCCAAAGCCGGCCATCATAGCATCATCAACCCTATAAACCTCATCGCTTATTTCGGGAATACGAAAAGAAATATAAGAGAACAATGCATAATGAAACTGGCGGTAAAAATCACCTGCCTTATCAGTTCCTGCTACTAATGTTTTTAACCTGGTATGTAAATCCTCAATAGGTTTTGCAGTATCCAGCGTTGCAAATTTTGGCTTTTGCCTCGGCTCATATTCCAACGTTTTTAAATTTAACACCTGGATATCTTTGGAGCCATCTGGCCCTTTTACTTTTTTAAAAAAACCCTGCCCTGTTTTATCGCCAAGCCAGTTATTTTCAATTATTTTATTTAGCCAGGTTGGTATATTGAAAAGTTCTTTCGCTTCATCATCCGGACAATTTTCATAAACGCCCTTTGCTACTTTCACTAAAGTATCAATACCCACAACATCAGCAGTGCGGAAGGTAGCAGATTTAGGGCGACCAATAACCGGGCCCGTCAGGGCATCTATGTCATCAATACTTAAGCCTAATTTTTCCATCGTATTCATAATGGCCATCATACCAAAAACACCGATACGGTTTGCAATGAAGGCCGGCGTATCTTTTGCCAGTACAGTTGTTTTGCCTAAATACAAATCGCCATAATGCATTAAAAAATCCACCACTTCGGGATCGGTGAAAGGCGTTGGAATTATTTCCAACAACCGCAGATACCTGGGCGGATTAAAAAAGTGTGTACCACAAAAGTGTTTTTTAAAATCTTCGCTTCTTCCTTCGGCCATCATGTGAATCGGGATGCCCGAAGTATTAGAAGTGATAAGTGTTCCGGGCATACGATATTTTTCTACTTCAGTAAACACGGATTGTTTAATATCTAATCTTTCTACAACTACTTCTATTATCCAATCGGCCGTAGCAATATCTTTCATGTTGTCAGTAAAGTTGCCAGTTGTTATTCTTTTTAAAACATCTTTGGTATATAATGGCGAAGGATTTGATTTTGCGGCGGCAGCCAACGCATCATTTACAATTTTATTCCGCTCTGCGAGTTTTGCATCAGCGGGCAAATCTTTTGGGGCGATATCAAGCAACAATACCTGTAACCCAATACCTGCAAAATGCGCCGCTATCCTGCTTCCCATTACACCACTTCCTAAAACTGCTACCTTTTTAATTGTACGCTTCATAAAATAATTTCTTTATTGAGTATCTATTAAGACTTTGATAAATGCGAAATTATAAATTAGTTAGTTAAACAACTAATTTCAATGACCGAAGTTAGTATTTTAAAATTATCAGGAAAATAAAAAACTTCAGCCCTAAAGCTGAAGTTTTTAAAAATAATTGACGCCGTTTTTTACTGTTATTCTACAAAGAACTCATCACCGTCTTCATTTATGTAACCTACTTTCCCATTACTGGTTTTTACCATTAAATATTTTCCGCCATTTATCAGCCGCACATCGCTGTATTTGGGCGCTATTATTTTATTATCCATAAAGTAAAATCCTTTGGTATTGTCATCCCCGGTTAATATAAACCCGCCATTATTATCGTAGTTGATATCCGCATAACCACCAGAGATCAAATCGTTATTTTTTAAATCTTTTACATAAGTTTTTCCATTGCGCTTAACAATTACATAATCTATTTTGTCTGCACCACTAATCATTACAAGATTGCTGTTGTCTGCATTAATAAGTGTTTGCCCATTACCTGTAACAATACCATTCATTCCGTCTTTCATTACCTGCAGGTATTGGTTGCCGCCAGACATCATTGTTTTAATTGCATTATATTGAAATGGAACAATGGTATCAAACTTACTGTTGAATACGCCATACATCCCACCCTTTTCGGCTATATAATAAGTTTCATCGCTACCTGGTATTTTATAATCATCTACCACTTTATCAAATAACCCATTATTGTTAGGAAGAGAATATGTTTTTTGTGTTACTACAGTTTTTACGGGCAGGTGATTTTCTGCTACAGAATTTTCATTTATAGCCGGGCACTTGATCATTACCATACCACGGGTATCAATACATTTTTCGTAACCATCTGCAGTTAGTGAAGCGCCAGCAAAAAGAATAGAATCTCCGCCCTGGCTATTTTCTTTTGGCCTGTATCCTTTTCTGAAAGGCTTGGCTACCGTGAATTTTGCCGGAATGACCATTTTGCCCGCCTTATTTATGTAACCGTATTTAGTCCCTACTTTTACGGCTGCATAGCCCTCGGAAAACCAAGCGGCATCATTGTATTTTGGTGCTATAACAATTTTTTTATCAGGAGATGCATAGCCCCATTTGCTGCCACTGCGATAGGGTATCAATGACATATCAATATATTGAGCAAAGCTGTTTACAGCTACTACTAAGAGCGCTGCTAATAATAGATTTTTCTTTTTCATCTGATCAATTTTATTTATTACTACTGAACAAATTATCAACCAAAAATTACACAGCCTCAAAAATAAATGCGATAATTAAAAATGCAGATGTAAAAAGCTGCTGAAAATATTTTAAAAACGCCATTTATTGCGACATAGAAAAAAAATGTAAAAAGTGCCTTTCGTTCCCCAGGATAAACTCTGCCAATAAAGATAAATAGTAACACTACGGCCTGGGCCAAAAAAAATAAAACAATCTACCTGTTTATTGAAATGGGTAAAGCACTATTTTGATCTGCTCTTCATTTTTAAGATGTGTGTTAAATACTCTGTTGATAAGGCTTATATTGGAATTGTCGGTCCACGTAAGTATAGGAAAATTGGGGAAATATTTCTTCAATACGGGGTATTGAAAATAGCTTCCCGATAAGGCATTTACGGGGTATCTTTTAAGATTTTCTGCCATAATATCTATATAGTGAACAAGGGTATCTTCCTGAATTTTATACGGATTAAAATACGGCACATTATACCCGGTAAAAAAACCGCTATCGCAATAAGCATTTAAATATTCGGGTGCATCGGATGCTACAATAATTTTATTAAAAAGGGCGTACCGTCTTCGTAACTGTAATAAATCAGTGAGAGCCGCTATGCTGTTGGAAGCATTTAAATTTTTAACATTAAACCAAATAGAAGCCGCTAAATTTCTACCAGCATAAATTGATAAAAGTGTGTCTGCGGCTAACCCGGAAACAGCTAAAGAATCATATATCTTAAAATTATTTTCTGCATTATCAAAATAAACATCCCATTCAAATCCATTTGTTTCTGCCGGTAATTGCTGCATTGCTTCTACAGTACCTACGGCTCTTAACCAGTGTTTAGAGTGGTTGATGAGTTTTGCATTACAGGTATTAAAATTTTGAGGCTGGCGTTTTTCTGTAAAGGCAGAAGGTATAATAACACGGCTCATGCCCTTGTGTAAAATAACATCGGCTATCAAACAACCGATCAGTACAATTGCTGAAAGCACATATTTATTTGTGAGAAAACTATATTTTTTCATCAGCAAAAAAACAACTGGTAATTTTATTAAAGCTACTTATTTTAAAGTGTTTCTTAAAATTATCTTGTGTTAATTATACATTAGCTAACGCCAGCGCCATTGCCTGTTTTTTCATCCGGATTTATAAATTTCAGTTTACCCCCTTCGTCTTCCGCCATTAATATCATCCCATTACTTTCTATACCTCTCATTTTCCTGGGAGCAAGATTGGTGACTACAGTTACTTGTTTGCCTACAATATCTGCAGGCGCAAAATGCAATGCAATGCCGCTAACGATAGTTCTTTTTTCAGTACCAAGGTCAATCTCCAGCTTTAAAAGCTTATCTGCTTTTTCTACTTTTTCGGCTGACAAAATTGTTCCAACCTTCAATTCTATTTTCGCAAAATCGTCAAATTCAATAGTTGGTTTGTTTACTGGTTTATCAGTTGCCTGTTTATTGTCGGTTGTCGGTTCTCCGTTATTGGATGTAATTTTATCCTGCATTTTTAGTTTGTCACTTTTAGTTTTCAATTTTTCTACCTGTGTTATTATTTCTGCATCTTCCAGTTTCCTGAATAATAATTCCGGGGCTCTTAATGAATAGCCGGGGCTCAATAATTTTGCTTTACCTGCATTTTCCCAATCCAGCATTTTGTCCACGACTTTCATCATATGAATCATTTTTTTTGCTGCGAATGGAAGGAATGGATTTATAAATACCGCAAGATTGGCTGTCAATTGCAAACATAGATGCAGACAATTATCAATCGACTTTTGTGCTTCGGTTGTCGGTCGTCCGTCGTCGGCTATTTGCTTTGCTACTATCCACGGTTCTTTTTCCTGCATGTATTTATTTCCTTTTCTTGCAAGCTCTATTACTTCACTTAGTGCATCCCGGAACTTATATCCTTCAATCAAATTTTCAACCTTTGTTTTAGTAAGTGCAATTTCCTTCAGCAACTGTTTATCTTTTTCATCAATGATATCATTGTGAAAAACAGGGACTTTTCCATTGCACAATTTATGCATCAACACAAATGTGCGGTTTACGAAATTGCCGAATACATCTACAAGTTCGCCTTTAAGCGCATCCTGAAAACCCTTCCAGGTAAACTCACTGTCTTTGGTTTCAGGAGCAATGGCAGTAAGATAATAACGCAATGCATCCACCATCATATCACCGTTTTCTTTTTTCACAAAGTCATTGATATAATCATCCATCTCCACGCTCCATCCACGGCTGGTACTCATTTTATCCCCTTCTAAATTCATGAATTCATTACTGGGTACATTATCAGGCAGAATATTTCCGTGCAGTTTCAACATCACCGGAAAAATGATACAATGAAAAACAATATTATCCTTACCTATAAAATGAACAAGCTTGGTATCCTTATCTTCCCAATATGGTTTCCAGTCTTTGTCATTATCAATCGCCCATTGTTTGGTAGCGCTGATGTAACCGATCGGTGCATCAAACCATACATATAACACTTTACCCTTGCCTCCGGCTAAATCCTCGGGTAAAGCGACACCCCAATCAAGGTCACGGGTTACAGCACGTGGCTGCAAACCTATATCCAGCCAGCTTTTGCATTGGCCAAGCACATTTGGTTTCCAGTCGTTGGTATGTTCTTTTAATATCCATTCCCTTAAAAAATCTTCATATTTATCCAATGGCAGGTACCAATGCGTAGTAGTTTTTTTGGTGGGAGCATTGCCGCTTAAAGTGCTCCGTGGGTTTATCAATTGCTCCGGACTTAACGAAGTACCGCATTTTTCGCATTGATCGCCATAAGCATTTTCATTGCCGCAAACCGGGCATGTGCCAATAATATAACGGTCAGCTAAAAATGTTTTAGCTTCTTCATCATAAAACTGTTCCGTTTCTTTTTTTTCCAGTTCTCCCCGGTCATTCAGAGAAGTAAAAAATTCCTGCGCCGTTTCATGGTGAATGGGCGCCGAGGTACGGTGATAAATATCAAATGAAATACCCAGGTCGGCCATATTACTTTTCAGCATGGCGTGGTATTTATCTACAATTTCACGGGGAGTAGTATTTTCCTTCATAGCCTGGATGGTAATGGCAGCACCATGTTCATCGCTTCCGCAAACATACACCACATCTTTTTTTTGTGCACGCAGGTAACGTACATAAATATCGGCAGGCAAATATGCGCCTGCCAGGTGCCCTATATGTTTTGGCCCATTTGCATAAGGAAGGGCAGAAGTAATTAAATATCTTTTTGGTTCAGTTGTCATGTATTTTTTTTGTACTAAGCATTTGTACTGCTATTAAACATCGTTGTGTCACTTGCCGATTTTATCGGCATCCCGATATTACATTTGAATCGGGACTTTTACAGCATATCTCTATGAAACATAAACCACAGCTTTACAAATTATCGCGGCTTTAATGAAACGCTGCAAAAATACCTAAACCAATGGCAATACCCAAACAAACAAAAACCCTTGCTTTCGCAAAGGTTTTATTTTTAAAAGTAAGATGTATTTATTGTTTCATTTCGTTTATGGCTACCTGTGGCAACAATACTTTAATACATTTTTCTGTTGTCAGATTTTTTAACAAAATAATTAAAAAGATTGAATGAAACTAAAAAATGTGTAGCCCATAAGCGCCTTTTTATTATAAATTTGATTTAAGGAAATATCAAAAAGCCCTAAAAGGCGGGATGGGTTTTGAATTGTAAAATAGTCCCATAACTTACTCTTTTCAAATAACTTTAGAAAATGAACAGAAAAAAATTTCTTTCTGCTATTGTTCCCATATGCGCAACTATTTCTGCTTTTGCCAAAAATAATACCCCTGACGAGCCCGGTGTACATTTCCGGATTCCCGCTTACTTAAAAAAAGCAGACACCATCGGTATTACCTGCCCGGCAGGTTTTATTACATTGGAAGATATACAGCCTGCCGTGATCAAAATGAAAGAGTGGGGTTTTGAAATTAAGATCGGCAATACTGTAGGCAAAAAAGACTTTACATTTGGTGGAACCGATGAAGAAAGATTACAGGACCTTCAGCAAATGCTGGATGACACAACCATTAAAGCCATTATGTGTGCAAGGGGAGGCTACGGGGCTGTGCGTATTATTGACCTTGTTGATTTTAAAAAATTTACTGCTAAACCAAAATGGATAATAGGGTTCAGTGATATTACCGTTATCCATTCTCACCTGAATAAAAATTTTGGAATTGCATCCATACATTCAAAAATGTGCAACAGTTTTCCCGGCGACTGGAGCAAAGCAGAGGCCATACAAATAGAAACCATTGAATCAATACAAAAATGTTTATCCGGAGAAAAAATGGTTTATGAAGTATTCCCAAATGAAAAAAATAAATTGGGTATTGGAGAAGGAATTTTAATTGGCGGTAATTTAAAAACACTGGAAACACTGGCCGGCAGCAAAAGTGATATTAATACCGATGGCAAAATTTTATTTGTAGAAGATACAGGCGAATATTTATACAGTATTGACCGCATGTTCTGGAACCTTAAACGCACGGGTAAATTAAATAAGCTTAAAGCATTAATTGTTGGTGGTTTTAAAGTAAAACCTGCCGAAGATGCGGCAGATGAATTTGGGAAAAATCTTTTTGAAATAGTTTTAGAAATAGTAAAAGAGTATAATTATCCTGTTTGTTTTGAATTTCCGGTAGGGCATCAAAAAAACAATTTTGCATTAAAGTGTGGGGTTAAGCACAGACTTTCCATTAAGGCTGAAAAATGTACACTTGCTGAGCTATAACTATTGGCTTTGCTGTCAGGCTATTTTTATTTAAATTTGAGTTAAAGGACTGTGATACAACTTCCCCCATACTTAAAAAAAGGAGACACGATCGGGATAACCTGCCCCGCAGGTTTTATGGCAGCAGAAAAAGCACAGGCCTGTATAGCTACCCTGCAGCAATGGGGTTATGATGTTTTCGTAGGGAAAACATTAGGCAGCGATTCTCAAAATTATTTTAGCGGAACAGATGAAGAAAGATGTAATGAGCTCCAGGCCATGCTGGATGACCGATTGATAGATGCGATACTTTTTGGGCGTGGTGGCTATGGTATGAGCCGGATAATAGATAACCTGAATTTTAAAAAATTCAAAAAAAATCCTAAATGGCTTATCGGTTTCAGCGACATAACGGTACTGCATACCCATATTTACAGCAATTATAAAATTGCTTCGCTTCATGCGCCCATGGCGGCGGCCTTTAACAATGGAGAAGAAAAAAATGAATACATTCTTTCCCTTAAAAATGCTATTGCCGGAAAAAAAGCAAAATATAAATGTGCCCCACATATCTTTAATAAAACAGGCAGCGCAACCGGCAAATTAATTGGCGGAAATCTTTCGCTGCTGGCCCACATCATTGGTACAGCTTCAGATATTGACACTAAAAACTGTATTCTTTTTGTTGAAGACGTTGGTGAATACCTTTATAGTATTGACAGGATGCTTCAGCAATTAAAACGCTGCGGAAAACTGGAGAAGATTGCCGGGATTATAATTGGGGGCTTTACAGATATGAAAGACACCGAAAGGCCTTTTGGTAAAACCATAGATGAAATTATAAACGACCTGGTAATGGAGTATGATTTCCCGGTGTGTTTTAATTTTCCGGTATGCCATGAAAAAGAAAATGTTGCTTTAAAAATTGGAGCCGAATATAACCTTCTTGTTAAAAACCGGGAATCTGTTTTGAGGGAATTATAAATTATTGTAACACCGAATCAAGCTTTGTTTTAAATAAAGCCAGATCATTTAAGTTATTATGCTCTCCACCGGGAATGCTGATAAATTCATCTTCCGGCTTTAAATATTTTTTTAATTTTTCTGCGCTACGATAAGGTATAACCCAATCTGATGTGCCGTGGAAAATAATTACCGGCGCTTTTACATCCTGCAAAAATTGCCAGGTTGGAATTTTATACCTGATCATTGCATTTAAAGGATAAAGAAAACCACCATAGCAATTAAATATATCCGGGATACTGTAATAGGGTGTCTCCAGAATTAATTTTTTACACCGGGTAACAGAGGCTACATACGCTGCAATGCCTGTACCCAGTGACTTTCCGTAAATAATTATACTATCTTCTCCAAATCCGGCACCGGCCATCTTTTGTACCTGTAATGCCTGATCATACAATTTTTTTTCTGTTCTTTCACCGGTACTTTTTCCATAACCGGGATAATCTTCCATCCATACCTCGTAACCGTTTTTTGTAAAATTTTCTGCATACGCTGCATAGCGTTCTATATTTTTCATATTTCCATGAAAATATAAAACCACGCCATGGCGCAATGAATCTTTTGGGAAAAATTTTACCAAGCTGACGGTATCTGTTTTATTAACAGGGATATTAACTTCTTCAAAAGGTTTATTAAAATGATAAATATAGTTGCTGCCTAATTTTTGCGGATGAAACAAAATTTTTTCTTGTAGATAATATAATGCAATGCCCAGCCCACAATAAATAATAACTATAATTTTGATGCCCCGATATATTTTCTGCTTATTAAAATTCATTTCTTTACGTAGGGTTTAATATTGCAAAATATCCCTGATAATATTATGGTATTCATTAAAAGAAGGCAGATTGTTGTGGCCACCGCCGGTAATGCGGATCAAAGTTATTTTTTTTGGATTAAGTGCCTGTAATTTTTCGCTGTTGCTAATAGGGATGAGGCGGTCTTTAGTGCCATGTAAAATATAAGTGTGACAATTCACATGGGTAATCCATTTATCTGTACGCAGGTGATAACGTAACAAAAAACGAATAGGAAGAATGGGCAAAAAACGCTCTATCACTTTTGTAAAACTGTAATACGGTGCGTCTAAAATCAGGTAACGTGGTTTGTTATCGCTGGCTATTTTGGCCGCAAAACCACTCCCCAGGCTACGTCCGTAAACAATAATATGTTGCTCTGAATATTGCACAGCCAATGTATCATATACAAATTGCATATCGCTTAGCATATCTTTTTCTGTCCGCTTGCCGGTGCTTTTGCCAAAACCGCGGTAATCAACTAAAACCACATCATAATTGTACCGAAAGAAATCCTTTGCATAGCGTGCCCAGCCTTTTATGCTGCGGCTGTTGCCATGAAAATATAAAATAAGGCCAAGTGGATTTGTTACCGTAAAATGCAACCCATTAATCCGTACGCCTTTTTCTACATCAAAAAAAAGTTCTTTAAATGGTGCATCATATTTGTACTTAAAATCCTGTTTTAATTTTTCGGGCTTAAATATAAAGCGTTCCTGTATAAGATAAACAATAACCACCAGGGCTAAGTAACCGCATATAATATAAATTAGTGTATGATTCAAATTAAGGAGGAAATTACTTTAAGATAGACAATCTAATCAATAAGCTTAAAGTTTAATCATGGTAGGCGAATGATTTATAAACTACGATCCGGTAATTACCAAATACCGGCTTTTATGCTGGGGAACCAAGGACACTCCTGCACAATGATACATTATTCAGCAATTGGCTTAATTTTCTAAAAAACCTGGAAATTTTCTACAACAAAAACGAATACGCAACCAATTAAATTTTACTTTTAAAAATGAAATCATTAAAACTGTTCATGCTCATTCTTGGCTGCAGACCGGCAAACAGGCTTACAGAGCAGCATGATATTTTCTTTGGCATTGGCTATTCTTTGATAGACCTGCTACCCGGGATATTTAAATTTTGGCCAGAGGCAAAACAAAAAATTCATATAGATGCCTGGCGGGAAGTAACACAGGTAGATGGTTATAAAATAGAAGTAGTGGAACGGCACAATGCTGGTCAAACAGAAACAATAAAATTATTTTTTATTAATCTTGGTGGTTATAAGGCCGGGGAGTTTGAGGAATATCATTATAAAATTTTAATGGCAACAGCGGATAAAGGCGTAGCTGTAAAGAGATCAAAAGAAACAGCTTTTTATAAACACACCAGCTTTGCAGGTGCCACATCTCATATAGATGATAAGTATGGTGTTGATGTTGATGATATACATGAAATAAAAGATATACTTACGGATGCCTTAAAAAATAAATACAGCATTCAGCTAATGGCAGTCACTGAAATAAGAGAAGATAAATTACATATTGGTTATCTACCCCTCAGTAAATTAGAAATGAGTTACTAGACTCTTTCACTTAATTACACAAATAATATAACCTGCAATATCATGATACAACAAATAGCGCCCTGGTTTGGCTACCTGGCATCCCTGTTATTAATCATTGCCCTGTTGGTTAACAATGATCTAAAATTCAGGTGGTATAATACTTTCGGCAATATAGCTTTTATCACCTACGCTGTTATTCTTCATGCATTTCCGGTGTTGCTTACCAATAGTATTTTAATTGTAATCAATTTATTTTATCTCATTAAGATTTATCGCAAAAAAGAAAATTTCGACCTGCTTGAATTTACAGGAGAAGAAAAATTAGCAGCTAGATTTTTAACCTTTTATCAAAAAGATATCAATGCCTATTTTCCGTATTTTAAGGCTGCAGAAATAAAAGGCAATCTTAATTTTGTGGTAATAAGAGATCTGGTAATTGCCAATATTTTCAGCGCTAACCTTTCTCCTGATGGGGATGCAGAAGTACTGATAAATTATACAGTACAAAAATACCGGGATTATAAAGTAGGCACCTTTATTTTTGAAAAAGAAAAAGCCTACCTGGTATCAAAAGGAATTAAACGCATCGTTTATAAAAACATTTCTAATACAAAACATGAAAAATTTTTAAAAGTGATGGGGTTTCATAAGGGGCCGGATGGTTATTTTGTAAAGCTCTTAAAAAGTTCCTAGTTTATGGTTATTAGTTGATAGCCGTCACCCCTATTTTTTGCAAACCATCAACTGTCATCTATTCTCTGTTCTATGTATAATCTCTTTATCCTTTTCATTTAATTCAGTTATATAATAGCGCTTAATACAGCAGATGTTGGCTTCATCCACCATATCTACCAGGTTTTTAAAAGTAGCTTTTGCGGAAGGTTTAATGATCAGTATAAAATCGTCTTTATGCCTTAGCGACAAAACACTTTTTTTCTTTTGCACTAAAATATTCCTGATACCCAAAGCCGGGTAGCCAGTTGTCTTATATTGAGCATTTTCATCCAGTCCTTCATAGTAATAAAGGCTGTTATTTTGTCCCAATACTACTGTAAAGGCAGATGTTTCACAAACAGGATCAAAGGCTTGACCTTTATCATTGGGAATATTTAAATTCATTGCCTTTGGCTGCGACATCGTGGTAGTAAAAACAAAAAACGTAATTAATAAAAAACCGAGATCAACCATTGGAGTTAAATCGACCCTGGTACTTTTCTTATTCCTCATTTTTAAATGAAGATTTTTTTTGCTCCCGGTATTGATAATCTCTGCCATAAAATGATTTTTAATAAGATCATAGTTGGGCCTGATTCCATAAAAAATATCCAGTTAAAATATCGCTGTTGTCTTCAAAAAAATATGTTGCGGCAACATAAAAAAAACCTCCTGAAAAAATCAGGAGGCTGGTATTTTAAAAAAAAATAAACTTACTGTTCCGCTACAACAAAGGTAATAGGTTGGCGGCGGTATGCATTTACATTACGGCCATTTTGAATTGCAGCAGTCCATCTAGGGCCTTTCTTTATAATCTTTGCTGCTTCATCTTCCATACCGTATCCGAATTTTGTTTCTGGCTGAACATCACTGATACTACCGTCTTTACTTACAATAAACTTAATTATAACGGTATAAGTACCTTCTGGCGCACCATTATCTACCGGCGTACTAGCATTCAGATTTTTGGTAAGATAATTTCTCCAGGCGCCATTTCCGCCGGGAAATTCAGCTTCTACCTCTACTTTATTAAATACCTTATTTTCATCATCTGCTACCTTTACTACAACTACCTGTGTTCCTTTATCTTCAACAGGTGCCTGCACAATGGCAGTTTTATTTTCACTCTCCACCGTTTTAGTACTGATCACCTGGTCTTCTTTAATCTCTTCAATTTTCTCATCAGGCTTTACCTCTTCATCTTTTACAATTTTAGGAGGAGTAAATTTAACCTGGTTTACTT
>JBDUCK010000259.1:0-4982 GCA_040003485.1 Ferruginibacter sp.
CACCCGGAATTTGCTGCCAAGTGACCAAGCTTGCAGACCTAAAGCGAACCTGCCGAACTGCGTTCTGGATAACCACAGCACATCTGAACACGGACCGGCAGCCTGACTAAGCACACACTACTACAAATTTGGACGATCTGATAAAGATGTAGGAAACCTTCATAGACTCTGAAGGCGGCTAACATGAACTGTGCAAGCACGGCAGGACGTTGTTAACTTCAGCATTTTATTGTCTCGTCCGGAAATAGACCAAACACAAACAGAAAGGCATATACTTTAAATATTATCAATTTTAAAAAATGAAACTTTTATTACGATTTATTATTTTAGTAGCAATATTTTTCTTTTCGGAAAAATCCTTTTCGCAAAAAAAAATCAACTCAGCATCACCTGGCCATAAATGGTGGAAGGAGGCAGTTGTGTATCAGATATATCCAAGAAGTTTTAAGGACAGTGATGGAGATGGAATTGGAGATTTGAAAGGAATTATTTCAAAACTCGATTATTTAAAATTACTGGGTGTAAATGTTGTTTGGCTCAGCCCTCATTTTGATTCTCCCAATGCTGATAACGGTTATGATATTCGGGATTACCGGAAAGTAATGACCGAATTTGGTACGATGAAAGATTTTGATACCATGTTGGCGGGGCTAAAAAAAAGAGGGATTAAATTAATTATAGACCTGGTAGTAAACCATTCAAGCGATGAACACAAATGGTTTGAGGAGAGTAAATTATCAATAAATAATCCCTACCGGAATTATTATATATGGCGAGCCGGGCAAGATGGAAAAGCCCCCAATAACTGGCCTTCTTTTTTTGGCGGTTCTGCTTGGGAAAAGGCTGGGTCGGATGGAGAATATTACCTTCACTATTTTGCAAAACAGCAACCCGATTTAAACTGGGAAAACCCAAAACTTCGTGAAGAGATTTATGCCATTATGAAGTTCTGGATGGATAAGGGCGTGGATGGTTTTCGGATGGATGTAATTCCACTAATATCTAAAATTCAAACCTTCCCCGATATGGATTCCGCAACCTTAAAACATCCGGAATTTATGTATGCTTATGGCCCCCGTCTGCATGAGTATTTAAAGGAAATGAACCGTAAAGTGTTATCTAAATATGATGCAATGACTGTGGGAGAGGCCTTTGGTGGAAGTTTTGAAAAGACACAGCTGCTTACAGATGAAAGAAGAAAGGAAATAGATCTTGCATTTGCATTCGATGTGGCAAGAATTGGCAGGGATAACTGGTACCAGAATGAATGGACCTTACCTCAATTAAAATCACTGTTTACCAAACAAAGCAATTTAGATAAATATCATTGGCCAACCGTATTTCTTTCAAATCACGACAATCCGAGAACAGTAAGCAAGTTTGGTAACGATTCTCCGCAATATAGAGTTTCATCAGCAAAATTATTAGCCATGTTGCTATTAACTCAAAGAGGTACTCCCTTTCTTTACCAGGGCGATGAAATAGGAATGACTAATTATCCATTTACCTCATTTGATCAATTTGATGATGTAGAGATAAAAGGGAATTACAAGCAAGTGCTTAATCAAGGTATAAGTGCTGAAAAATATCTTTTTGAATTAAATAAATCCGGGCGTGACCATGCCAGAACTCCTATGCAGTGGAATACAAATAAATTGGCAGGCTTTACAACCGGTGAAAAAACCTGGTTAGGTGTAAACCCCAATTTTAAAGAAATCAATGTTGAAAACGAATTGAAAGATCCTCAGTCGATCTTTAATTTTTATAAACAACTATTAACTATCCGTCGTGGCAATGATGATTTGATTTATGGTGAATACAAAGATATAAACCCCGACCACCAGGACGTGTTTGCCTTTACAAGAACTGGAAAGACTCATACTTATCTTACCTTATTAAACATGTCTGGTAACAAAGTTAAATTTAACCTGGGTTCAAAATATAAAGGATACAAACTAATTATTGCAAATCAACCGGTTAAAAATAAAAGCATAAATTTTACAACTGTTGACCTAGAACCTTGGGAAGCGATTCTTTTTAAGAGCAATTAATGTAAAAGATTTTTCGGCAAATATAAACTACACCTGCTGGTTACCGGCCAGCCTATTATTGCCTTACTAAAATGACAACATGAAAACAATAATTTTAATATCCGCTTTAATAAAAATTCCCCATTGGTATGCCGATGAAAGGATTGATTCTCTTTTCATTTCCACTGGAAATGAAAAAAGAACAGAACAAAGTTCGCAACGATGATGCTATGAAAAACAAAAGCCGGTATTATTATTTTGTGTGAATGGGGATTTGGATAGATTTTTTGGATCAAAACATTTGTTTTAGTAATCCAACAAATCTCTTTAACCCTTCGAGACCGCAGTTCAGACAATTTTTATTTTACATACGCCGAGCCAGCCGCATTTTTCACATATTTATCCAGCCATTGGTTTTGTTCCCAAAGCATGTGCAGTATATTTTCTTTTGCTGCATAACCGTGAGCTTCAAAAGGCAGTTGCACAAAACGCACCGTACCACCATGGCCTTTTATGGCATTGTACAGGCGTTCGCTTTGTATAGGAAAAGTGCCAGAATTATTATCAGCTTCGCCATGAATCATTAACAGGGGTGTTTTAATTTTATCGGCAAACATAAATGGGCTCATAGCATTATATACTTCGGGTGCCTGCCAGTAAGTGCGTTCTTCATTTTGAAAACCAAAAGGAGTGAGGGTGCGGTTGTATGCGCCACTACGGGCAATGCCGGCTTTAAATAAATTAGTATGTGCCAGCAAATTCGCCGTCATGAATGCGCCATAACTGTGGCCGCCAACTGCTACACGGTTGCGGTCGCCAACGCCCATCTCTGCAATTTTATCAATGGCGGCTTCGGCACTCCAGGTAAGCTGGTCAACAAAATTATCGTTGGGTTGTTTATCCCCTTCGCCTACAATGGGAAATTCGGTGTTATCCATAACGGCATAACCCTGCGTTGCCCAAAACACAACAGAACCATAACCTACTCTCGTAAAAGTATATTTGCTGCCACGTAACTGTGCAGCATCGCTGGCACTTTTAAATTCACGGGGATAAGCCCACATCATTACCGGTAAGGGGCCATCTTTTTTTGCATCATATCCTTTTGGTAAATACAGGTCGGCAGCCAGGTCAACACCATCTTTGCGTTTGTAGGTAATTTTTTGTTTGGTAATGCCACGTAGGCCGGGTTGAGGATCGGGAAATGCGGTGATGGCTTTTGCTGAACTATTTTTAAGATCACGCAAATAATAATTAGGTTGTTCTGTTTGTGATTGCTTATTGGTAACGATGATCATCTTACCGTAATCAAGAATGGTGGTAACGCTTTCAAAAAAAGGTTCTTCGCAGCGCCAGAGTTGTTTGGTTTCTTTAGTATTGATATCGAATGTATTTAAAAATGGCAGGTCGCCTTTTGGAGAAGCACCATTTCCACTCATTACCAGTTGAGAGCCATTGATGAGTTTAATGGTCTTACGGTCGTATTTATTTTTTTCGGTTAGCGGTGTGCCAGGGTCGTTGTAAGCATCGTCGGTGCTGCGGTCTATCAGCATTTCCATTTTACCATCTGCAGTAAGCCTGCTCATTTTCTGGCGGTGCTTTCCTCTTGAACCTTCTGTAACAAAGAAAGAACCATTTACAATATCGTTTACATTGTACATGCGCTCAGCAGTTTTTACCAGCTCCCTGGGGCCGCCGGTAAATGGTGCGGCTAGTACGTATGCCGCATCGTGATAATCCATTTTGTTTTTTATCATGCCACTGTCTAACGGTTCTATCCATTGCAGGGTTGCGGGAGAATTATCCAGCCAGTTATAACCACGTGGCGCATTTAATACATTGTCGTTTCCACGGGGTTCCAGTTCGCTGCTGGGCAGTTTGGCTATGGTTTTTACCAGGGTGCCATTCATATCGGTTATCATCATGGTGCTGTTAAAACCATTAGCTGTAACTAAGTAAGAGAATGGTTTATCAATTCTTTCTACCAGTAAATATTTTTTATCGGGCGATATTTTTATGTTGCTGTAAATGGCTGGGTTTCCAATCTTCACTTCGCTGCCATTGGTATTTTTTACCAGTTGGGTAGTGGCATAAAATTCAAACTGTGTTTCATCAAAAGGAGATTTTATCAGGTCCTGGAAAGTAGGACTTGCAGCGACCTTGCCTAAATTCTCCTGCACCACGGGTCCTTTAGGGGCCACTGGCTTTTTGGGTGCCAATGTAAGAGGCTTGTTTACAGCAGCATACAATAAACTGTTGTTATCAACCCAGTCAAACGCAGCACTCAACACCAAATTGACTGCTGATTTATTTACTTTGTTAGCCTTATGAGCTTTAATATCTATCACATAAATATCAACAGCGTTATTGACAGTGTTTGTGAATGCAACTTTATCTTCATTGGGGCTCCATTGCAGGTTGCCGGCTTTTAAATTTGCAGGTAAGCTGCTAACCGGAAATTCCTTTCCGTTTGCCATTTCTTTAATAATGATACCGGTGGTGTAAGCACTTCTGCTGGGCCCAAAATTATTTGGATTAATGCGAAGGCCTGCAATGCGTAATTCAGGCTGGGCAAGGTCTTCCACCGAAGGCATGGTACTGCGTTCCAGTATCAGCATGTATCGTCCTTTACTGTCGAAATTTACGCCGGGTGTTGGTTTTGCCATAACCAGGTCGTAGATTTCTTTTGGTGGTATTTGATATTCGATGGCATCCTGTGCAAACAGGTTGGTGGTACATATTACCAATACGATCAGGAGGAATTTTTTCACGGCAGTTTGATTTACATTGTTAGAGTCTCACTTTTATTAAAATTAAAAGCTGTTATTAGAAACTTAATTTACAGGAATTAAATCTAAATAATATTTTTTTTATAAATGGTTGAATAAAGGGTAACTAGTTGTTTATCTTAAAGTGTCTTTCACGAATCAATAATAGTTTGTTTTTGCAGAT
>JBDUCK010000260.1:0-4981 GCA_040003485.1 Ferruginibacter sp.
CTTGTTGCCACTCTTTCGTTTTTGTCCATTACCTGAATATTTTTTTGCTGTTTAATGGCAGCCTTGCAGCCAAAGATCGGATTTACGAAATTCACACGCATAGAGCATTTATGGGAGCAAGTCCCGGAGGGCTTGCGGAGGAAATGCGGGAATGCGGGTGAACGTTTAAAGTTGTCGGTGAATTTCGTAAATCTTAATGTAAGGCGCAGGTGCTACGCACAAAAGCTACTACCGATAACTTTAAAAGTAAATCCGATCGTAAGAGCGCAATTGCGTTGGCAGAAAAATACCGGGGAGCAGCGATAGCTGCGAAGGGAGTTTTCCTTGTGCGTGGCATTGCGCTCTTACACCGTTGGCGTATTTATGCCGGTGTGGCATTTGAAAAACGTCCCGCCCAGCCACTGAATTTATTTAGAAAATTAAATACTTTTTAGCTGATCTTACTTGCTAAACCGTCGACCCCATGATGCTGCTAAGTGATATACAAATGCTGAAAAGATCTAACGTCGAGCCACACTGGCATAAATACGGATGTTGTACGCCGCTTTACTCATGCTAGTACTGTACAGGTTCTTTGTCGGTAATATAAATCCCAATTTTTGGTTCTTGTCCTCTCAGTTTGTCGGCAAAAGGAAATCCAAGGTTTTTTAGTAGTGTCGCACTATCAACGGGGTCTTTATAAGTGTAGGTTACGAAAATAAATCTTTTGCTGTCAAGGATAATTGGTACCTGTAGTTGTACTTCCGCTGTTGGCAGTCACGATTATCATATACTTTCCCTTAGACATCGTTTTGCTCGGCGTATATTGAAGATCAGGCCTAACGTTAATGTATTAGAGTGTGTCACTAAATACCGTCTCTCAACCCAATTTTATGATGATGTCGACCGCTTTTCTGTCCCTACTTTCGTTAATAATAAAAAATTGTGCTGTTGCTGGATTTCCTTTTCAATTTTTTCATTTTGAGAATAACTACAAAAGAAAATAAACACCGAAAATAATGCGATAAGTGATTTTTTTATTGTATTTAAGTTTAATATTTAAAAATTTATTTCAAAAAATTTATTGTTCACCTATTAAGGAATTTATTTCCTTAAAAGAAGAATTATTTTTAGAGAACTCGTTAGTATGGTGTTTCTTAGCTTAATCCACAACGTTGAGGATTTGCCAAGGAAGGGAATTGATTGAACGTCGGGCCCGAACTGATGCTGATAGTAGTAAATAGCCTATTTTACAATGTCCGGCCCTGATTTTACAAATACGTTTATTGTGCGCAGTTATTCATTGATAAAAAACATGCTTTGATAATAATTTAATTTTCCGGCTACTGTTTATGGAATAATTTTTATGTATTTGAAGCCCTCTGAAATAATTAATGTTTAGTGACCTGCGGCAAAATATAGCTGTATACATCATATTTTAATTCACTCCATGCGCTTTCTTTAGGATAGGATTTGCCGCGAATTAATTCTCTTTCTCCTGGGATGTATTGGATCCGTACTCGAATTTTCGATTGGCCTTTTGTACAATCAGCAGGGATCATGAATTCATCATCCCGGAAACGGCGGTTGGAGGTTTTCACAATGGAGGTTCGTTTATCCAACTCTCCTTCAGGTCTTGAAAAAATATAGGTATTCGCTCCTGCGAGATACCATTCACCAATGTATTTCCAATCTAATTTTTTGGCTGTCGCATGAAGGTACGCTACGTATACAGACGCTTTTTGATTCGGAAAACTATAATCCAGTTTACGTCGTAATAAAGCCCCTTGATTTGAAGATGAAAGGTTTACATTAAACTCGGAAGAACCGCGTGTATAACGCCCATCTTCGGCATGGACCGGGAATATTTCTTTGCTAACTAATAGTTCATACCTGGGCGGTGTCAGCGTTGCAACATCAGCAGGCGGCAATTTGCGCAGCATAAAGAGGTCGTTCAACGGCCAGGGCTTTATTGGAAAGCTATCGATTCCCCACTCATACCGGCTGTTTATAGTTTCTACAGTAGAACATTGGGGGGAATAATAGTCATGCATTTTTTCATCCATAGCATTGCCAATGTCTATGCTATCAGTCTTTATCAGGGATGGAGCCGGCAGCCCATACCAATAAGTAACTGTTTCATAATGTTCCAGCGACAGGTTTTCTCCACCGTGCTCTAAATTTATAACCGCCCGTCTGCCAAAAGGCATCAAGTCCGCCAGCAAAAACCGGTAGCATGATTCAATCAGGTCCTTGTCATTTTTAGCAGTAGCCTTCGAAGGAGCGCCACAAGGATGTCCAGCCAATGGCAGGGTCATATTTTCTCCACCCCAATAAAAACCGCCACCTCCCCATTCTTCCGTGCCTGTTCCATATCCCTGCGGGCTCTGGCTGTCATCAAAGAAAAAACGTGGATCACCTTCGAGTCCGCGTAATATCCCATCATGCGAGAAAATGATGGAAGTGCCAGAAAAATTTCCGGACCATTCACTTTCGCCTTCTACTCCACGAGTATCAAGCAACACCATATCTTTTCCCAATTCCTGGTGGTCAAAATCTTTGTAGGTGGCATGAAAGTAACTGGTATGACTAAATGACGTGGTTAACTGTTCATAACGGATCTCGTATTCAATTTCTTCTCCACCGGGCCGCATACCTACCAGTTCAAATTTTGCCGATTTTGAAAAAGGCATTGGATAATAGCAAGCCAGTTCCACCTTATTGCTGCTGAAATCATAGCGAACATTCATAGGTAACCCCTTCACAAGATATTCTCCATTTTTGCGGTTATAGAAGGTACCGGCGCCGAAAAAAAGGCATAGTGGTGCATCAATTGACGATTCGCGTTTGCCATCCCAAGTAACTTTCAGGTGTAAACGTTCCAGATCGATGGCCTTGTTCAACGGCAATGAAAATTTAAGAGCGCGAATCACCGAAGGAGCTGCCTCGATGTACCTAACCAGCAAATTCGATTTATTCAATATTAGTTTTCCTTTTGCTGTCTTGATATTTTTTGGGGCAATATCAGTACCTGCACGTTGCAATAAGGATATAACTCCTGGGTCTGGTGCATCATTTATATCCCAAGACCTGATCGGCCGGGAAAGACGCTTTTTATTTGCATACAGGTGATAAATGTAGTATCCTGTTCCAACTGCTGTTCTCGAATAAGCCAGTTGAAAGGATTTACTGAAAGGTATTGGTGTCCATATCAAATCGGCACCTTTAGTTGTTTTCCATGTCCAGGCAAGAGGTTCGGGGAATGGCTTGACTGGAATGAATTCGGCAGATTGTAAATTCTTCCTTGCGTTCAAAGGATCATCGGTACCTGTTTCTTTTACAAGATTATCTTTGCCATCTACAATAAAATGCCAGGGACTGCCGTGCCAGAAGTTGAAACGAAAAAAATACATAAAACCTTTTCCTGAAATATCCAATGTCACGTTATGATCTTCTTCTTTCATAAAAAGAAAGTTGCTCATATCTGCAAACGAATTTCCGCCGGTACGATCATAAGTACTGCGCATGTAAGCTCTCACACCAATTCTTTGCAACGGCCACCTGTCCCATTTTAGGTAAGCATCCCATCCAATAGGTATTAGAGGAATGTCCCGCCTCTTCTTGTCAGTTGGCAGTTTTCGGCTTTGAGAATAAGCCTGATTTGAAGGGACAAGGTAGTAAAGACAGCAGAATAATAGAAATAGCTTCAATTGTCGTTGTTTTGAATAACAATAAATTTCATCTCACGCTTCCCTAAAAGTAGGGTTTCCAATAGAAACACATTAATTACGTACAACGTCGGGGCTTTGTGCTGCTGGGGATTGGAATTCAGTCGGCCCAACTACTGAACCCTGTTTGGAAATTACTTTTTCTTTTTAGTCTGAACATGAATTGGATTCGTCGCCCCCAAGCTGCTGATTGGCTATGTAAGACTGCTCATTGCCATTCGGTCGGCCCCAGTGGCACAAAGCTCAATGTTGGCTGCTGCGTATATTGTCGCGCGTTGCGTACGAGATCTCCAATTCTATATCATTGTCCACCCCAATCTGGATAACTAATTTCTGTCCACAATCTGTTTGTGTTTATATCGGCTATATATGTCCAATTGTGCTTCCCTTTGCTTTTCCAAATAATAAAGAAAGTACTTTTTGGCGTTCTTTCGGGTCGAAACGCTTTGTCAAACAAATTGATATTTAGAAAATGAAACTCTGGATCCTTTAGGGTGTCAAAATTATTTTGAATAACAAAATTCCTCATTGTAATACTGTCAAACTGAAATACAGTTCCTGTCAGGAACTCACCATTGTCATATGCATCTAATATTTTGTACCTAGTGGGAAACTTTATTCCAGTTACTCTTTCATAAAATGACTTTTCAAAGCTAGAGTGCCTGTCAAAGCAAGAAGTTAAAAGTAACAGGAATATGATTATTGGTATATATCTCATAACGTAGCAGCCACCGTTCAGAGCATTATGCAGGTTGGGTATTAGCATTCCGTCTGCCCGGGCAGCTGTTGATTGAAAATATTTTGATGAAGGTAAGAACTAATGCTCAGCGATGTTTGTCCAGCCCGAATTAATGACCGGCTTTGCAATTGGCTGAAGCTAAGTTTGTCAAGCCCAACTTGCATAAAACCCCATGTTGGCTGTTAGTGCCAGGTCCACAGAAATGTTTTAAAGTTAACAAAAGATAAATAAAAGATTAAATAGCAGCTTAGGTATTAAGCCAAAACTTAAATATGAATACAAAACTTTGAAATCATACCAAGCGCTCTAATAAAAATTAAGTGGCGTTGGAGAAACACTCATGTTAAGTGGGCATTTAAGGGAGCTGTATATTTAATCTAAAATGCTTTATCAGTAATTCTAAAATCTTTATAAGTATGGAGGCAATTATAATAATAATTAATACAATTCTTAGCCATTTGGGAATAAAATCTTTCTCTTTATTCATTCGCTAATATAAAACTTCGCTCTAATCAAAAACCAGAAGGGCAGGCTT
>JBDUCK010000031.1:0-16787 GCA_040003485.1 Ferruginibacter sp.
CCAACACGCTTTATAAAACGGCAAACTATTCAATTGAACTGATGCTCCATATTCATGCAAAAGGCGATATTGAATTACTTCAAACTGCAACTCTCCAACACAACCGATAATTTTTTTATTGCCACCGAACTGGGTAAACAATTGTGCAACGCCTTCATCCGTTAATTGAATCAAGCCTTTCCCCAGTTGCTTTGTTTTCATCGGATCTTTATTCAACACCTCTTTAAATATCTCCGGCGAAAAACTGGGTATGCCGGTAAAGTAAAATTTTTCTCCTTCGGTCAGCGTATCTCCTATTTTAAAATTGCCGGTATCAAACAAGCCTACAACATCGCCGGGGTAAGCTTCTTCAATTACATCTTTCTGGCGGGCCAAAAAACTATACGGATTACTAAAGCGTACATCTTTTTCCAGCCGCACATGATTGTAATAAGTATTGCGGGCAAATCTTCCGCTACACACTCTTAAAAAAGCGATCCTGTCCCGGTGTCGGGGATCAAGGTTGGCATGTATCTTAAAAATAAAGCCGCTGAATTTATCTTCCGCTGGTTCTACATCACGGTTGGTAGTATGCCGTGGCCTTGGTGTCGGCGCAATGCGAATAAAAGTATCCAGCATTTCTTTTACCCCAAAATTATTTACCGCACTGCCAAAAAATACCGGCGCTGTTTTTCCCGATAAATAATCATCCAGGTTTAATTCTCCATATACGCCGTCAATCAACTCTACATCTTCTCTTAAAATATCTGCATCCTTTTTTCCTATTTTACCGTCTAAAATTTCCTCATTTAAATTTTTTATTTCCAGCACATCTTCATCATTGGCACTTGTACCTGCAGTAAAAAGAAGCAGGCTTTTTTCATGCAGATCATACACACCTTTAAATTCTTTGCCACTGTTTATCGGCACCGTCATGGGGTGTAATTGAATCTTTAGTTCATTCTCTATTTCTTCCAGCAAGTCAAAACGGTTTTTCCCGTCCCTATCCATTTTATTAATGAACACAATCACCGGCGTATTACGCATGGCTATTACTTCCGTCAGGCGGCGGGTCTGATCTTCTACCCCATTCACACTGTCTATTACAAGTACCACGCTGTCTACAGCAGTTAAAGTGCGATAGGTATCTTCCGCAAAGTCTTTATGGCCGGGCGTATCCAGCAGGTTTATTAAATGGCCCTCATATTCAAAAGTCATTACACTTGTAGCCACACTAATACCACGTTGCCTTTCTATCTCCATAAAATCGCTGGTAGCATGTTTCTTTATTTTGTTGCTTTTTACCGCACCTGCTGTTTGAATAGCGCCGCCAAACAAAAGAAATTTTTCTGTAAGCGTTGTTTTTCCGGCATCCGGGTGACTGATAATGGCGAAAGTTTTCCGCTTGTTTATTTCATTGATATACTTCATAAAGGGCGCAAAGATACGTTTCTCGTTTTTTATTTTCCCTTGTTCATTAATTGATAGATTATTAAATATGTTTGTACTGAAAATTAAAATCCGTTATTTGCATTCGTTGGATAATTAGTGTTTTTTTAATACCGGCAATAGTTTTTCATAGCTTCATCGTTGCGTCGCAATCCTTTCATCGGCATATCTTTGGGCATCTTGTTTATGCAACCTGGTAAACATCCTATTTACTCAAACAGCTTTTTCGTTTAATGAAGATCATTACTAAAACAATATGGGTATTATCGATGGTAAGTTTGTTTACTGATATGGCAAGCGAAATGCTGTATCCCATCATGCCTTTATTTTTAAAGCAGATCGGCTATACCGCAATATTCATCGGGGTTTTAGAGGGTGTGGCAGAAGCCGTAGCAGGCTTGAGTAAAAGTTATTTTGGTAAACGAAGTGATGCCAGTGGTAAGCGGCTTCCGTTTGTGCAACTGGGTTATGCTTTCAGCGCCTTAAGTAAACCCATGCTGGCGGTTTTTATTTATCCCTGGTGGATTTTTTTATCCAGGACTGTTGACAGGCTGGGCAAAGGAATACGAACCGGCGCAAGAGATGCCCTGCTAAGTGATGAAAGTACTGCTGATAATAAAGCCCGTGTGTTTGGCTTTCACCGGAGTATGGATACGATGGGTGCCGTTTTAGGCCCTGCCATTGCTTTAATTTATTTATATTTTTATCCGGGCAATTATAAAACACTTTTTATTATAGCCTTTGGGCCGGGTGTGCTCGCAATTATTTGCACCCTGTTTATAAAAGAAAAACCGCATGATACAATTCAAAAGAAAAATATTAAAACAAATTTCTTTGCCTTTGCATCTTATTGGAAAAACAGTCCTGTACTTTATAAAAAATTATCAGCAGGCCTGTTGCTCTTTGCATTGGTAAACAGCTCTGATGTTTTTTTATTACTCAAAATGAAAGAAAGCGGCATGAATGATACCGCCATTATCGGCATCTATATTTTTTATAATTTAGTCTATGCCGTGTTAGCCTATCCGCTCGGTATATTAGCAGATAAAATAGGATTGAAAAAAATATTTATCAGCGGCCTTATTATTTTTTCTCTTGTGTATACCGGGTTTGCATTTAATAATAATACAGCAGGATTTATTTTTCTTTTTGCTTTATATGGTTTGTATGCTGCAGCAACAGAAGGCATATCAAAAGCCTGGATCAGCAATCTTGTGCCTAAAAGTGAGACGGCATCGGCAATTGGCACGTACAGCGGGTTTCAAAGTATTTGTGCCTTGCTGGCAAGCAGTACTTGTGGCTTTTTATGGTATAGTTTCGGTTCTACGACAACTTTTGTTTTCACCGCATTCATTACGCTGTTAGCAGCAGCTTATTTATTTTTCGCAGGTTTAAGAAGTCAGTAGTAAGTAATGAACTAGTCAACTGTCAGTAGCCGGATATTGGTGGTCGGTCTTCGGTTGTCCTCTTTTCCCTAACTTTATCTCAAATTATTTTTATGGATAATTATGATACCGTAGTTGCAGCAATCAACGGGTTAAAAGCAAAGGGTTACACACTTGATTTTAATATTGCGTTTGATAAAATAACCTGTAGCAAGGATAATCAATGTCTCAATCCCGGTGATTTTGAAATTACCGAAGTGCATCGCTTTGAAGGTGAAACAAATCCTTCTGATGAAGATGTGGTGTACGCTGTAGAATCAAAACATGGAAATCTAAAAGGTGTTATTACAAGTGCTTTTGGTATTTATGCCGACAGTATGTCGAACGAAATGATTCAAAAATTAACGATGCACACCCACTAAAATTTTGATGAAAATGGACAGAAAAAAATTCCTGGCGCTAAGTTCATTGGGGCTTACAACACTTTCTTTTAAATCTAATGCGGCAACCCAAAAGCCTATTGTAATTTCTACCTGGGATAGTGGAATGGCGGTAAATGCCGAGGCATGGAAAATCTTGGCAACTAACGGTATCTCATTAGACGCCGTGGAAGCCGGTGCCAGGCAGATAGAAGATACGATCAATTGCTGTGTAGGGCTGGGTGGCTATCCCGACCGGGATGGCATTGTAACCCTGGATGCATGCATTATGGATCAACATGCTAATTGTGGTGCAGTGGCGGGTTTAGAGCAAATAAAACATCCTATATCTGTTGCCAGGAAAGTGATGGAAAAAACACCGCATGTACTTTTAGTAGGAAATGGTGCCCAACAATTTGCCATAGAAAATGGATTTACAAGGGAAGAACCCACACTTTCCCCGGAAGCTCAGAAAGCCTATGGGGAATGGTTGAAAAAAAATGAATACAGGCCAGTTATAAATATTGAAAACAAAAAACAAAATGGCCCCTTTGCACCAAATTTTTTTGAAGATGGTACTGCCAATCATGATACGATGGGATTAATAGCAATGGACATCAATGGAGATTTATCTGGCGCTGTTACTACCAGCGGCATGGCGTTTAAAGTGCATGGCCGTGTTGGAGATTCGCCCATCATAGGCGCTGGTTTATTTGTAGATAATGAAGTGGGGGCTGCAACAAGCAGTGGTGTTGGCGAAGAAGTGATACGCATTTGCGGAACCCACCTGGTAGTGGAATTTATGCGCCAGGGTTACAGCCCGGAGGGTGCCTGTAAAAAAGCAGTAGAAAGGATTGTAAACCGGGATAGAGCAAAAGCAAAAACCCTGCAGGTTGGTTTTTTGGCTATGAATAAAAAAGGGCAATATGGTGCTTATGCCATACAGAAAGGTTTCGTATTTTCTGTAAAAAGCGGAACGGAAAATAAAATACATGAATCAAAGTACATTATATAGTGAATAGCCAACAGTGAATGGTGAAATCATCAGATCATATTATTTAGTTTGCAACATTTAAACTTTATTGACTATTCACCCATTCACTATTCACAATGAATTATAAACTCGAAGTAATTGCCTTTAATATTGAAAGCTGTATCACAATACAAAATTGTGGAGCTCACCGTATTGAGCTTTGTGATAATCCCGGAGATGGCGGTACCACACCCTCTTATGGTTTTATAAAAGCAGCAAGAGAAAAAACAAGCATTGAATTATATCCAATCATCCGTCCCAGAGGTGGTGATTTTTTATACAGCAATGCTGAATTTGAAATAATGAAAACGGATATTGCCAGCTGTAAAAAACTCGGTTGTGATGGTGTTGTGATAGGTATATTGAAAGCAGATGGCACAATAGATAAAAAGCGATGTGGCCAATTAATTGAGTTGGCTTATCCCCTTGAAGCCACGTTTCATAGGGCTTTTGACAGGGTGAGTGATGCTGAACAGGCATTGGAAGATGTGATAGAAATCGGTTGCGAAAGAATACTTACTTCCGGCCTGCAGCCAAATGCTTTTGACGGAATAAATACCATTGCTTCATTAATAAAGCAGGCGGAAGAACGGATTATCATTATGCCGGGGAGTGGCGTAAGATCATCTAACATCATTGAAATTGCGCAACAAACCATGGCTAACGAATTTCACACCTCTGCAAGGATGTTAGTAAAAAGTAAAATGGATTTCAGCAACCCGGCAATGACCGAAGATTTAAAATCAGTAACAGCAGATGAACAGGAACTAACAAAGACGTTACTGGCTTTGCAAACCCTGACCAAATAATAATGCAGGTTCAATAACGTAGTTGACCATGATCAAATTATTCCATTGCGCATCCAGGAATGGCCTGGTCATGATCTTCTTTCTTTATAAAATGCTTTAAATATCAACCGAAGATTTTGATCCCTTGTAAAATAATTATACACCCAGTTGGTAAAAACGGCGAGTCGGTTTTTTACACCAAGTAACAGCATGAGGTGCAGCCCCATCCAGATAAGCCAGGCAAAAAAACCACTGAAATGCAGTTTAGGTTTTGGTATGTCAACCACCGCAAGTTTTCTGCCCACAGTGGCCATTGCACCCTTATCGTTATACGCAAATTCAATTAGCTGCCCCCTACTGCCTTTCGTTTCTTTTAGCCGAAGATTATTTTGTAAAGCATCTGCCTGCTGTATGGCTACAGACGCTACTTGTGGATGGCCTTTCGGAAAAGCGGGTTCTTCCATGTACGCTACATCACCAATGGCGTAAATATTGCCGCTGCCAGCAACCTGGCAAAACCTGTCCACTTTTATACGATTGCCCTTTACTATCAAGTCGGCACTAATCCCTTGCGGTACATTTCCTTTAATACCCGCTGCCCAAATAACCATTGCTGTTTCAATCGTTTTACCATCCTGGGTTACGGCAGTTTTACCATCATAATCTTTAAGGATGGTACCTGTCATTACAGTTACTCCCAGCCCTTCAAGGTATTGCCTGGATTGTTCACTGCTCTTTTCACTCATGGCACCCAGCGTTTTCCCCGTACCCTCTATCAGGTAAATATTCATGTGATTAAAATCAATCTCCGGGTAATCTTTTGGCAATACAAATCTTTTCATATCTGCAATAGCACCGCTCAATTCTACCCCGGTTGGGCCGCCGCCTACCACAACAATATTCAAAAGGCGTTGCAGGTCCACAGGGTCTTTGCAGGTAACAGCATCCTCAAAATTATGTAATATCCTATGGCGCAATTGCAAAGCTTCTACAGTGCTTTTCATGGGGAAAGCATTCGCCTGCATGTTGGCATTGCCAAAAAAATTAGTGTCAGCACCCGTTGCAATTACCAGGTTATCGTATTCAAACTCGCCAATATCGGTCACCACTTTATTTTGTGTGGTACGTATCTCCTGTACTTCTGCCATGCGGTAATGAACGTTCTTACAGTTATGAAAAACCTTGCGTAACGGAAAAGAAATATTGCTGGCATCCAGTCCTGCAGTAGCCACCTGGTAAAACAATGGCTGAAACTGGTGGTAATTAAATTTATCGATCAATGTAACCTCAAAGCCTGCCCTGTTGCTCAATTCTCTTGCTAACTTTAAACCGCCAAAACCGGCACCTATTATAACTAATTTCATAACTTTTTATTTATTGTACAAAGGTACTAAATTTTCAATAAATACTGAAAATTAAGAAACTAACTCCAGGGTTTCTAACTGCCTATAACAAAAAAGCGGCCTTAAAGCCGCAAACTGAAGTATACTCTTGAAGTCAGGAATAAATAATTACACTGGTGTCATAGCAGTCTTTACCATCAATAAAGCATTCTCACCTTTATCGTTTCTTTTACGCTCCGCATAAGCTCAATGGCATTTTTGCTAAGGCTCTTGTCTATATCCAAAACCACGTAACCTATCAATTCATTTGTTTTAAGATACTGACCCAGTATATTGATATTATTTTTACTTAACAGGGTATTTATCTGGCTCAATACACCAGGTACATTTTTATGAATATGCAGAATTCTGTGCGCCCCTTCCTGTGGGGGTAAAGCCAAAGCAGGAATACTGTGTGAACCAGTGCTGATACCCTTTTCCAGGTAATTAAATAATTTGCTGCTCACATCCAGGCCGATATTATTTTGAGCCTCTTGTGTGCTGCCACCAATGTGAGGCGTAAGTAAAATATTGGGCAAGCCTTGTAACACACTTGAAAATTTATCGCCATTTTTTTCCGGCTCCTGCGGAAACACATCTATGGCTGCTCCGCCAAGATCACCGTTTAGTAAAGCATTACGCAATGCAGGCAAATCAACTACCCCACCTCTTGCATAATTAAGAAGAATGGCTCCCTTTTTAAAGAACTTAAGATTAATTTTATTGATCATGTTATTTGTACTACCTGACTCAGGTACATGCAGTGTTACAATATCTGATTGGCGTAACAGGTCTTTTAAAGTCTTACTATCGCTGGCGTTGCCTAACGGTAATTTTGTTTCTGCATCATAAAAAATAACTTTCATTCCCAGTCCTTCTGCCAGTACACTTACCTGGCTTCCTATATTTCCATACCCGATAATACCAATAGTCTTTCCACGCAATTCATGGCTGCCGCTGGCATCCTTCATCCAGGCGCCTTCATGCGCTGCTTTATTTTTATCAATTATCTTACGCACCAGCATAATTGAAGCTCCGATAACAAGTTCTGCCACACTCCTTGTATTACTGTAAGGTGCATTAAATACAGCTACACCGTTTATCGTTGCGGCATCCAGGTCTACCTGGTTTACACCGATACAAAAACAACCAATAGCCTGTAATTTTTTTGCAGCCTCCAATACTTTTGCTGTCATTAATGTTTTACTTCTTATCCCCAGAAGATGTATATCTTTTATTTCTTTAATTAATATTTCTTCACTCACAGCACCCGATAGCCTTTTAACATTGCTGTAACCATTATTTTCAAATTGCCTTACTGCTACATCACTTATATTTTCTAAAAAAAGAATATTTATTTTCTCTTTTGGATAACTTGTATTTTTTTTCTCTGTCATAATAATTAGGCCGTAGTTTTGCACAAATATATTCTTTTCAAGATTCAATATTAATATGATACCAGCTTTTCGTTCACTGTTCACCCTCGTTGCGAATCAATTCTGCTATTTTTTTCTTTTATGTAAAGAAAAAAATAATTTATCCTTTTACCGTTTATCGCTGTATACCACATTTTTTTTATGCAGCCTTTATGTAACTGCATGCCATTCTTCGTCGCAGCCCAACCAGTCCCTAAATAAAGATACTGGCGCCATTCAACTTCCTCTGCCAACAGCCCTGGCGGAAGCTGATAAATTACATTTACAACAAGCCTGTGCGGCCTGGTATGATACGGTGCTAAAAAATACAAGTTTTAATGGGGGCATACTGGTGGCAAAAAATGGCAATGTTATTTTTGAAAAGTATCGTGGTGCTGCACACTTCAGCAGCATTGACTCCATCACCGCTTTAACACCTATGCACATTGCTTCTGTTTCTAAAACATTTACAGCAATGTATATTTTAAAATTATGGCAGGATAAAAAACTTGACCTGGATGATGAGTACAGCAAATACTTTCCGACCTTTAATTATCCCGGTGTTACTATACGTACCTTATTAAATCACCGGAGCGGTTTGCCAAACTATTTATATTTTATGGAAGACCTGGGCTGGAATAAAAAATCATTTATTAAAAACCAGGATGTATTAGATTATCTCATCACCAGGAAAGCAGAATTAAAAAATATTTCCAGGCCAAATACGCATTTTACCTATTGCAATACCAACTATGCATTACTGGCTTTACTTGCAGAAAAAATTTCTGGTAGCCCATTTCCGGAACTCATCAAAAAAACTTTTTTTGAGCCTCTGCGCATGGCCCATAGCTACATATTCACACATGCAGATAGTGCAACCGCCATACCTAGTTATGACTGGCGGGGCCATCTTATTCCACTCGATTTTTTAGATGATGTTTATGGCGACAAGAATGTTTACACAACCCCTGAAGATTTATTAATTTGGGACAGGGCATTAAGCACAAATTTAATTTTCTCCAAAGAAACACTTGAGCAGGCTTATGCTCCTTACAGCAATGAAAAAGCAGGCATTAGAAATTACGGCCTTGGCTGGCGGATGAATATTTATCCAAACGGAAAAAAAATGATCTTTCACAACGGCTGGTGGCATGGCAGCAATGCAGCGTTTATAAGATTATTCCAGGATGATGTGACCATTATTTTAATAGGAAATAAATATTGCAGCACAATTTATAAAGCAAAAAATCTAAGCAATATTTTCAATAATTATTTTGAAAAGGATTTAGAGGAAGATACCGAACAAAAAACTCTGGGAGATTCCTTAAATACTACTCCAAAGAAAATTATACATAAAACACACCGACGGTAATCCTTTTTCATAAAATAATATTATCCATTCTGCCAAGCGTTAAGCTAGTTACCGCCTAAATAATTGTGCATAATTGTGCCTGCAATTTGCAGCTTTATGCGATATTTAATTTTACTTTAGCATCAAATCTAATTTTAAGAACATTCTTTTAATTCTATTTCAGCCATTCTTTAATAGCTAAGTAATATTTTCTTTTAAACTATTTTTTTAACCAACAAACTAAATGCTATGAGGAAACTTCTTATTCTAATGCTATTTTCCAGCATATTGTTATTGCAATCAATACGATTAATTGCACAGGAAAAAACAATAAGCGGCTTGGTAACCAATGATGCGGACAATACCCCTTTGAAAAGTGTAACTGTTATCGTTAAGGGCACCCAAACTGCAACTACCACCAACAATCTTGGCTATTATTCTATCGCCGCTAAAAAAGGCGATATCCTGGTGTTTACATCCGTAGGACAAATTGCCCAGGAAATTTTAATAGGTAACCAAGCAGAGGTAAATATCCACATGTTACCACAACAGAAGCAATTGGAAGAAGTAATTGTTTCTACAGCTTTTGGCATTAAGGCCCGCAAGAAAACTTTGGGTTATAACGTTCAGGAAGTTAGCGCTTCAGAGTTATCCAAAGGAAAAGAGAACAGTTTTATTAATGCTTTGCAGGGAAAAGTAAACGGCGTAAATATCGTTTCCTCCGGCGGTAGCCCCGGTGCTGGTACAGATATCGTTATAAGAGGAATATCTTCCCTAAGCCCTACAGCAAATAATCAACCGCTCATCGTAATTGATGGATTACCGATAGATAACAGAACGATAAATGGGAGTGTATTGCCAAGCACAGGCAGTAACGGAAACCAGGCAGGCAGTGCAGATCAGTTTGGCACACCTAACCGGGGACTGGATATTAATCCCGATGATATTGAATCCATTACAGTATTAAAAGGTGCCGGCGCAACCGCCCTGTATGGTTTAAGCGCCGCCAATGGTGCCATCATCATCACAACAAAAAAAGGCAGTACCGGCCGGGTAAACGTAAGCTTTAATACTTCTGCCGCCATTGATTATCTTACTAAATTTCCAGAAATTCAAACAAAATACCGGGAAGGCTCCAATGGAAGAATCGGCATAAATGCTAACGGAAGCTTATCAACCGCTTTTCAAACTTTTGGGCCATTGATTACCAATGAAACCGTGTATAGGAATTTCGTAAATGCTTTTGATCGGGGTGCCCGCTACAATAATTCTTTGACCATACAGGGAGGTAATGCAAAAACAACTTATTACAGTTCTGTGTCTGCCTTAAATCAAACAGGGATTGTGCCCTCCACAAAATATGACCGCTATACTTTTAAGTTAGCTGGCACAAGCCAGCTATCAACAAAATTTAGTGTCAATGGGTCTGCCACATTTACAACCTCTAATACTGTTGCTCCTTCTGCAGGTGATAAGGGTATAATGACAGCGCTTGTTTATCACACCACTACGGTGGATGTAAGAGATTATATAAATCCCGATGGGACAATGAAAGTATATTCTCCCGGGATTATAGATAACCCGATTTATGTGGCAAAATTCAGCCAGCAGAAAAGCAGCCTGGGCCGTATGCTTGGCAATGTCGGGTTTAGCTACAACATAATACCCAAACTAAGATTTGATTATAAAATAGGCGCCGATTTTTACAGTGATAACCGTACCAGGGTAGTTCCGGGCCCCGCTTTTCCGGGGGCGCAGGCGCTCGATCTGGCAGGTGCTACCGGTGGATTTATTGCAGAGAACAGGATCAATTTTAAGAACATCTCCTCCAATGCATTTCTTACCTGGACTGATAATATAAATAAAGATTTTAATTACAGTTTTCTGTTGGGTAACTCCTTACAAACAGATTATACAGATATTATAAGTGCCAGGGGCGAAGGCTTTTCTTTACCTAATTTTTATGACCTCAGCAATACCGCTAATTTATTTAATACCGATCAAACTACCAGGCGCAGGTATGCAGGTGTATTTGGAGATTTAAAATTCGGGATAAAAAATTCACTATTTATAGAACTTACTGCCCGTAACGACTGGAGCTCTACCCTTCCGGTTCAAAACAATTCTTTCTTTTATCCATCAGGAAGTTTAAGCTATGTTTTTACTGAACAGTTGCATGTTCCCAAAAATATTTTAAGTTATGGTAAGATAAGATTGTCATATGCTGCAGTAGGTAAGGATGCACCCATAGGTACCGGCGGTACTTATTATTATTCTGCAACTGGTTTTCCATTTAATGGTATCCCTGGCTCGAGAAGAGGAGTAACATTTTATGATCCAAATCTATTACCGGAAAAACAAAAAAGTTATGAAGTAGGTACTGAACTTCATTTTATAAATGATAGGCTTAATGTAGATGTTTCGTTATACAAAAGTAAAAATGCTGACCAGATAATTTCTGTCCCAATCTCGTACAACAGCGGGTACAGTAATTTTGTAACCAATGCTGGTTCTATACAGAACAAGGGTATAGAAGTGCAGTTAGACGCCATTCCCCTCCGGACGAAAGACTTTAGATGGAATGTTACCCTTAACTGGTCAAAAAATGTGAGCAAAGTTTTATCTATAAAAGAAGGAATTACTTCCATACCTTTTTACCAGGAAGGAAGAATTACAAATAAACTTATCGTAGGCGGCTCGGCAGGTGACCTTTTTGGTATTAAATATAAAAGAGATGCCGGTGGCCAACTTATTATTTTGCCCTCCGGCTTCCCTGACATTACAGCTACCTCGGAAAACCAATGGGTAAAAGTGGGCAACTCTACGCCAGACTGGTTGGGAAGTATCAATAACAGCATTACTTATAAAAACTTTACGCTCTCTGCCTTACTGGAAATAAGACAAGGTGGAGATATGTTTGATGTAACCATGCGGAACGGGATACGGAACGGTGTATTGAAAATTACAGAAAACCGGTATCAGCAAATTATATTTAAAGGAGTGCATGCAGATGGCACACCAAATACAACACCGGTTATTTTAGATGAGAATTATTACAGGAATGCAAACCTGTTCAATAATATAGCAGATGTAATTGTTCAGGATGCAAGTTGGGTACGCTTGCGCAACGTAACATTGGGATATGCTATTCCGGAAAAAATAGTTTCAAGATTAGGATTTGTAAAATCTTTGAATGTCAGCTTTACCGGCAGCAACTTTATTTTACACACACCTTTTGTGGGGTACGATCCTGAGTCGTCTGCATACGGTGCAGGTGCTAACGTTTACGGATTTACAGGTAGCAATATCCCTAACTACAGTTCATTTATTTTCTCACTAAATGCCAACTTCTAAAATCATCATCATGATAAATAAAATATTAAAATATTCAATTACACTCTCCCTTATTTTAGCCACAGGCGGTTGTAAAAAATATGTGGAAAAAGGAGATGTCAATATCAATCCTAATGCTGCAAGCACAACCACTTTAAAAAGCCTGCTGCCGGCACTTATTGATGCTACCGCTACCAATCATTATGCTGATGCATTTTATACAACCTTGTTTGCACAGCAAATGGCAGCTTACACTTCAGGCTTTATCAATATAGACCAGAATATAGATGTGAGGCTGGATATCATGCAGGGATTGTATCAAAATGCCATGACGAATGCAAAAATAATGATAGACTTAGCCAACACACAAAATGCTAATTATTATTCAGCCATTGGCAGAATTTTATTGGTAGATAACCTGATGATGGCAACAGATGTGTATGGCGATGTTCCCTACTCAAATGCATTTAAAGCGCCTGATGTTTTATATCCATCATACGATAAACAGGAAGATCTTTATCCATTGATGCAGAAATTACTTGATTCAGCTATCACTGGCGCTACCACCGCCACACAAGGAATTATTCCTGCAGCAGATGACCTTTCTTATAAAGGTGTTATGGCTTCCTGGGTACAAACGGCAAATCTTTTAAAGGCCCGGTTATATATGCATACAACAAAAAAAGGTGCGGTAGCTGCTGCAAACAATGCCCTGGCTGCACTTACAAATAGTTACACTTCCAATGCCACCGACTTTCAGCTGATTTATAATTCCCGCAATAAAAATCCCTGGGCTGCTAATGTGTCTTTAAGAGTGGCCACCGGCAACTTTTTTTTAACACCGTCTCTCAGGTTTGTAAATACGATGAATGGCTCAGCATATCCTGGCCTGGTAGATCCCAGGCTTCCTTTTCTGATGGATAAAAAAGCAAATGCCAATTATACGGGCCTGGCAAATGGTGGCGGTAATACAGGCAATACGGTTGATATTACTACCAACACTTTTTATGCTACAGAAACATCTCTTTTAGTGATGGCAGGTTTCTCAGAAAGAAAATTTATAGAGGCGGAGGCTGCTTTTTTAGCCAATGGCGGAAACGCAACTTCTGTAGGTAGTACCCAGATGGCTTACGATGCGTACCTGGCTGGTATTACTGCTAATATGAAAAAAGTTGGCGTGGCTGATTCCAATATTACTAATTACATAATAAATCCATTCGTAGCTGTAACCCCGGCCGGCCTCACCATGAATAACATTATGCATGAAAAACAGATTGTATTATTCATGAACGCCGAGGCCTGGAATGATGTACGCCGCTACGACTATAACCCGGCAGTGTTTGCAGGAATGGCTTTGCCTTTAAATCAATGGCCAAGTATGGGCGGCAATTTCATCCGTCGTTCCGGCCTGCCAAATGATGAACTTGGCAGAAATCCAAATGCCGGAGCAGCTAATAAACTCACGACTGATAAAGTATGGTGGGATCAATAAATTTATAATTCTAAAAAACAAAACATGAAAAATATATTTAAAATATTTGCTTTATTTATGCTGGCCTGGAGTATTTATTCCTGCAAAAAATCTAATGATTTTATTGGTGATAATACTACGCCCACAAGTGTTGGATACCGCCCGGCTTTCACAAATCCTTTAAGGGATGTAGCCACTACTGCTTCAATAAATGGGGCAAGCTATTTTGCCAACACTACTTTTACCACAGAACTGCAGTTCTTTTCCCAAAGTCCCATCCAGGAGATTAATCTTTATAATACCATTGGTGCAGGCACCAGAACAAAAGTCAGCTCGTCACCGTATCAAGCAGCCTTTTCGCAGATAAAACATACCGATACTTTGCGGGTAAGTTATACCACGCCTGCTTATGCTATAGCGCCTATCGGCACAAAAATAAAACTAGAGTACGAAGTTTTAAATACAAACACTTTAAACGTTATACAAACGGCCACCATTACTATTAAATAATCATACTTTACTAGTGGTCATAAAAAAGCCCTGAAAGTATCAGGGCTTTTTTATAAAAATTATTTTATCCAAAAAATAAATAACATAAACCAATCGCCGTAAGTATGCCAACCAGGTCGGCCAATAGCATTGCCCCAATTGAATACCGTGTATTTTTAATACTTACAGAGCCAAAATAAACTGCCACTACATAAAACGTAGTATCAGAGGCACCCTGGAAGATCCCCGAGAGTTTGCTTGCAAAAGAATCCGGGCCAAAGGTGGTCATAGTACTCACCATCATTCCTCTTGCAGCTCCCCCGCTTAATGGTCTTATCAATGCAGTAGGCAGCCCATCTACAAAACGGGTATCTGCGCCCAGCATGGCAAAAAACTGTTTCATGCCACCAATCACTGCATCAAAAGTTCCGCTCGTTCTAAGCATACTTACTGCCACCAATATTCCCAAAATATAAGGTATAATACGGATAGCAGTATCAAAGCCATTTTTAGCTCCGTCAACAAAAGCAGAGAACAGGTCTATCTTTTTATAAAGCCCACCTAAAACTATTAATAAAAAAACCAGCAGTATCAAACCGTTACTCAGTTTGCTTGAAAAGAGCTGGATACCGGCTGCATCCAACCTGGTGATATACAAAACCAGCAATGCAATAATTGCAGAAACACCAAGCACCCAACCCAAAATTATTGGCTGAAATAAATTGATCTTTTGTTTAAAAGAAACAATGATCATGGCCGCCATGGTACCAACGAATGTGACGATCATACAGGGAAGAAAAACATCGGTCGGGTCAGAGGCATGTTGTGCAGCCCTTACTGCAATTACACTTACCGGAATTAAATTTAAGCCTGCAGCATGCAAACACAGGAACATTATCTGCGAATTTGAGGCAACATCTTTATTAGTATTCAGTTCCTGTAAACTCTCCATTGCTTTTAGTCCAAATGGTGTCGCAGCATTATCCAACCCAAGCAGGTTTGCCGAAAAATTCATGATCATGTGTCCCATAGAGGGATGGCCTTTAGGAATTTCAGGAAAAAGTTTTGAAAAGAAAGGTCCTACAATACGTGATAAAAGTCTTATGCCGCCCGCCTTTTCGGCAATGTTCATAAACCCGATAAAAAGAGCTAAAATTCCAATCAGTTTTAAACAGATCTCTACCGCTACCCAACAGGTTTCAATAATACCATCTAATTTAAGCGGATTCAAAGGATCTGCAGCTTTGCCACTTACCATCCAGGCAAAAATCTGTGAGTCTCCAAAAAAGAAACATTTAATACCGGCCACCGTTATGGCAACAATTATAAATGCCGACCAGATTCTGCTTAAAGCCATAGAGGAGATTGAAGTTTAAAAGTTTAAAGCTATTTTAATAAGGTTTGAAATTAGTATTTTTTTTATGAACCCAGCCAGGAAACAGCTATGAGGATCATTGTTGCGTCGCACTCTTGTACCGCAAATATTTATTCAGCAATAAGCTAAGTGAACAACATCTCAATTCACGCAGCCATTACAAATAATACTGAATCATTTTCAAGAGTTCAATAAAGGTTCTATTACTTACCTTTGCTCCCCAAATAAAAAATCATAATTCTAAAATTATAAATACGTTATGGCATTACAAGCAGGCATTGTGGGGTTACCAAATGTAGGAAAATCAACTTTATTTAACGCCGTAAGCAATAGTGCAAAGGCGCAGGCAAGCAATTACCGGTTTTGTACTATTGAACCCAATACCGGCCTGGTAAATGTACCCGACCCCCGCCTTACTAAATTAGAAGAACTGGTAAAACCAAACCGCACCGTACCTACGCAAATAGAGATTGTAGATATTGCCGGCCTGGTACGTGGCGCCAGTAAAGGAGAAGGTTTGGGCAATAAATTTTTAGCAAATATCCGGGAAGTAGATGCTATCATCCAGGTGATCCGTTGTTTTGATGATGCTAATATCTTAAGAGATGAAGGCCCTGTTAATCCTATAAGTGATAAAGAAATTATAGAAACAGAACTGCAGTTAAAAGACCTGGAGAGTGTAGATAAAAAATTGCAGCGCACAGAAAAATTATTAAAAACCGACCCCAAACTTAAAATTGAATTTGATGTATTGATGCGTTGCAAAGTACAACTGGAAAAGGGTAAAAACGTAATAGCTCTTAAGCTGGATAAAGATGAGAAAGCTGCTATTGCAGATATTTTTTTATTGACAGATAAACCTGTTTTGTATGTTGCCAATGTAGATGAGGCTTCTATGCACACCGGTAATAAATATTC
>JBDUCK010000032.1:0-16770 GCA_040003485.1 Ferruginibacter sp.
ACCTCCTTTTTCAAGAGAGGCTTTGTGAACTGGCTGGGACTCGAACCCAGGGCCCATACATTAAAAGTGTATTGCTCTACCAACTGAGCTACCAATTCATTTTTTATTTTTCCGAACCCGGCGTCCTCCCGATAAAATCGGGATGCTCTACCAACTGAGCCACCAATTCTACTCCCGTTTTTTAATTGCGGAGTGCAAAAATAAGGCAAAAACATTGGGTGGCAAAAGTTTTTTAAAAAGTTTTACCCACTAATCAAACTTTATTCTTCAAATTAGTTTGTAAACAGCAAAATATCTCCCCTATTTTTGCCAATAAGATATTTTTAATGACCGATTTTTTTAATGATAAGGTAGTAGCCATCACCGGTGGCAGCGATGGAATAGGTAAAGCGCTTATCGAACTGCTTTTGCCCATGGGCGCCAAAGTAGCTACGTGTGCCCGCAACCAGGACAAATTATACGATCTGCAACTGCGGCATTCTACCAGGCCACTTCACTGCATAGTTGCAGATGTGAGTAATATAAACGATTGCCAACTTTTTATAGATTCCACTATTCATCAATTTGGCGGCATAGATATCCTGATAAATAATGCGGGCATCTCTATGCGTACTTTATTAAAAGATGCCGAAATGGATGTGTTTAAAAAAGTGATGGACATTAATTACTTTGGTACTGTTTATTGTACCAAGCTTGCCCTTAATTCCATTATCGAAAGAAAAGGAACTATTGTTGGCATCTCATCTATTGCCGGTTATCGTGGGTTACCGGGCCGCAGCGGATATAGTGCCAGTAAATTTGCTTTAAACGGCTGGCTGGAAGCAGTAAGAACCGAACTGCTGGATGATGATGTAAATGTAATGTGGGTATGCCCGGGTTTTACCAGAAGCAATATCCGGAATGCGGCGCTAAACAGTAAAGCACAGGCACAGGGAGAAAGCCCGTTAGATGAATCGCAACTAATGAGTGCAGAAAAATGTGCAGCACATATTTTAAAAGCAATTGAAAAAAAGAAAAGAACATTGGTACTTACCTTTAAAGGGAAACAAACTGTTTTTGTAAATAAATTTTTCCCTGCCTGGGCAGATAGACTAACACAAAAGTTTTTTTTTAAAAACGGGAAACTCGTAAAATAAAATACTCATTCTAAATTCTTAAATTAATAAATGCCGTTACTCACCCTTACAAGCGATATAGGTATCCAGGATTTTATGCCAGGCGCTATTAAGGGACAGTTACTACAGGCCAACAGCAATTTTAATATTGTTGATATTACGCATTTATTATCGCCCTTCAATTATCCGCAGGCTGCGTATGTATGCAGAAACGCAATAAAGAATTTCCCTGCCGGCAGTTTTCATATAATTCTGGTAAATATTTTTGATGAAAGACCAGAGCATCTTTTGCTGGCAGAACATAACGGCCATTTTATAGGGTGTGCCGACAATGGTTTGCTTACTATGATACTGGAAGAAGTGCCGCAAAAAGTAGTGGCCCTGCGCCTGGAAAAGACCCAGGCAAAAAACACGTTATATTGTATTACCGTTTTTGCAAATGCCTTTAATGAAATACTTGCGGGAAAAACGATTGATGAAATTGGTGACGCCACAATTTCCATAAAGGTAAAAAATCCTTTACGTCCATTGCTTGGTAATAACTGGATAGAAGGCCAGATCATTTTCATTGATAATTTTGAAAATGTAATTGTAAACATCAGCAAAGAAGAGTTTGAAGAACAACGGAAGGGAAGAAGTTTTACAATTGTATTTAAAAGAGATGAAGTGATTGACAAAATAAGTGAAACCTATGCCGATGTGCCGGAAGGCGAAAAATTAGCGTTGTTTAATTCTGCCGGGTATTTAGAAATAGCCATCAACAAAGGCAATGCTGCCGGGCTTTTCGGCTTGCAGGGCTTTTCAGAAAAACAACAACAGGTAATGCAGTTGCAATTTACTAACAGACTTATTTATCAAACAGTAAAAGTATATTTTCAATAACCCGTTAATTTAATTAAAACATGAAACAGCTATTTTTTGCCCTTTGTCTTTTTTCCGCAGTTACAATTAATGCGCAAATAAAAATGCCTGCGCCATCCTCTACTCAAACCATCAGGCAGGATTTCGCACTTGGTAGTATTGAAGTCACCTACAGCCGCCCTGCTGCCAAAGGAAGAAAAATATTCGGCGATTTAGTTCCTTTCAATAAATTATGGCGCACGGGTGCAAACAATGCCAGCATCATTAAATTTACTGATGCGGTAGAGATCAATGGTAAAAAAATTGATACCGGCTCCTATGCATTATATACCATTCCCGGTATAGAAAGCTGGGAGATCATTTTAAACAAAGGCATTACAAACTGGGGCATTACAAATTATAAAGAATCAGATGATGTTGTACGTTTTAAAGTGCAGCCCACAAAAATAAAAATGCCATTAGAAAACTTTACAATGCAGTTTGCAGATGTAAAGCCTGAAAGTTGTGTGCTGAATTTAATGTGGGAAAAAACGGCTGTTGCTATTCCTGTTACTGCGATTATTAAGGACCGTATCCGCATGCAGATAGAGCAGGCAATGAGTACAGATAAAAAGCCATACTTTCAGGCGGCGCAGTTTTATAATGAATATGAAAACAACCAGGCAAAGGCATTAGAAAATATTACGAATGCCGTAACGGACAACCCAAAAGCATACTGGATGTGGCTCTACAAAGCTAAGCTTGAAAAAGAAATGGGTGATAAAGCTGCAGCTAGGGCCAGCAGCAAAACATCTTTAGCACTTGCTACCGCAGAAAAAAATGATGACTACATAAAGATGAATGAAGAACTACTGAAGAAATTAAAATAATTTTTTTACTTATTGCCGCAGATTCACAGATTAAAATGTGTACCTGCGGCATTTTTTATAGAGCAAATTATTAGAAAGTTTTTTGGGCGTTCGGGCGGGCTTTACGCTATTACTCCGGCACAAGGCAAACCCACAAACCCTCACCGGGGTAACCGCTTCAATCCCTAACGCAACTCTTCAGGCTTAATTTTTGAAAATATTAATTGAAAAATAAAACCGGTGATAATTACCAATAGCGCACCAATTACATTAAGCCACAGAAAAGAAATTATATCTGCTTTGTAAATAAGGCAAACCGCTATTTCCGAAATTATAGCCGAATAAAAAACAGCATTCCCTTTTATTTTTTTAATCCAGAAAGCTGTTAAAAAGATACCGAGAATAACACCATAAAAAATAGAGCCGAGTATATTAACTGCTTCTATAAGGCTGTTGCCGATATTGCGTGCAAACATGGCAATGATAATACAGAATATACCCCAGCCAAAGCTGTACCACTGCGATGTTTTATAATCATCTTCCGGTGTTTCTTTTTTTACAAAAAACTTTTTATGAAAATCTACAACGCTGCAAGCCGCTAAAGAATTAAGCGCCGCCGCAATACTGCCCCAGGCCGATAAAAATATTACTGCAAATAATAGTCCTATCAATCCTATCGGCAGGTTATCTTTTACAAACCGCAGAAAAATAAAATTAGTATCATTTGCGTCATCGCCGGGAAATGCTTTTTTTAAAACCGCTTTGTATTGTTTCCGGTAAAGATCCGTTTCTGCTATTTTGCCTGTTTCAAATGCAGCAGTATATTTTTTATCAATCGCCGTAAGAGAATCAGCATATACAGTTTTTTGTGCGGCAATTATTTTTGCATCATCAAAATATACCGGGGCCTTATGGTATAAATAAAAAGAAAAAATGAGTACCCCGATCAGTAAAATAAAAAACTGCATCGGCACTTTTACCAGCCCATTCATCAATAAACCTTTGCGGCTCTCTGTCAGATTTTTTGCTGTAAGATAACGCCCCACCTGGCTATGGTCGGTACCAAAATAACTGAGGGCCAGGAAAAAGCCGCCGATAATACCGCTCCAGATATTGTATTTATCCTTCCAGTCAAAACCATTATTGGTAAAGCCCGTGGTAATAACATTCATCTTACCGTAACTTCCGGCTTCCTTTATCGCTTCTTTAAAGCCAACGCCTGCCGGTAAAAGGTTTACAGCAATATAGCCGATTAAAAACAGCGAAATAAATACAATGATCATTTGTAATTTCTGCGTGTACGCTACAGCTTTAGCACCACCACTGATCGTGTAAATGATCAGCAGGCCGCCCATAACAATATTGGTGTAATAAATATTCCAGCCCATGAGAGAACTTAGTATAAGCGAGGGTGCATAAATACTTACGCCGGTGCTTAGCCCACGGGATAATAAAAAAAGAAATGCAGTAAATGTCCGGGTCTTCACATCAAAGCGGTGTTCTAAAAATTCGTAGGCAGTATATACTTTTAGCCGGCTGTAAACAGGCACAAAAAAAATGCATATCACAATCATTGCAAGTGGCAGTCCAAAATAATATTGTACAAAGCGCATACCGTCGGTGTAGGCCTGCCCCGGGCCGGTAAGATAAGTAATAGCACTTGCCTGGGTACCCATAATACTAAGCAAAATGAGGTACCATGGCATACTGCGGTTGCTAAGGAAATAACCATCCAGGTTTTTGGTGGTACGGCTTTTATACACACCATAAATAATGATGCCGAGCAATACAACAATAAGTATGAGCCAATCTATTAAACTCATTTTATGAATGGTGAATAGTGAATAGTCAAATCTTTGAAGTATATATCTTTAAGATTATTTTTCTTTTTGCAAAGCAATCAGGTTAGCCATTAGCCTGTATGCGCCGGGCACACCCGCCGGAAGTTCTCTAAAGAAAACCAGGCTTGCATATACAAAATTTCCCTTGCCATATTTTGCAATAGCAAGGCTACCGTTAGATGGTTTATCGGCTTTATCATTCATACCCAACGGCGTTTCATAATGAGCATCTAACTGCAGGGCCTGGTAAGTGCTTCTCTCCTGCACCCAGCCTTCAAAGTCGTTCTGTGTAATTTTATTTGGGTAATTCAATGCCGGATGACCTGGTAACAGGAAATTCACTTTCGCATCTTCTTCTGTAACCCTTGCAGAAGGATCTACAATAAAAGGATATGGCCCAACCCTTACTTTCATTTGCCCTATCTGGTTGCTTTTTAGATACTGTACAATTAAATTTCCGCCATTTTGCACATAGCGCATCAGTACTTCATTTTTAACGCTCAGGTATTCATAAATATTATACGCTCTTATGCCGGTAATAATTGCATCATACTGTTTTAAGTTATCATCCGTTAAGTCTGCTTCTGACAAGGTTTTTACTTCGTAGCCCATGGCTTCTAATGCAGCCGGCACTTTATCTCCGGCGCCAACAATATATCCAATTTTTTTTCCGATAATTTTAATATCAAGTTTTACTAAATTAGCTTTTGCTGTCGGAAAATAAGTGATGGTGGGGATATGATCGTAAGCAATGGTCTTGCTGTAACCATCGTATTTATTATCCGTAGTCTTCAATGTAATTTCTTCTGTTGTGTTTGACTTATCTGATAAAGGCTTAAAAGTGTCAAATATATCATATACCTCATTTGGTTTGGACAATGACAAATTAGGATGATCGTTTACTGGCTTCCAGTTTTGGGAAATACCCAAATAAATATCTTTAGAAGAATTTGCCAGCGAAGTTCTCTGAAACATCTCCAATTTTTTTGCATCAGGTTTTACATGATAGGCTATTTGTACCGGCGCACCATTTACAGAAATAAAATTATCCTTTGCAAAATTTAATTCAATCTTTGGCAGTACAACTATGGGCTCATACAGATCACCTTTTACCGGATCTATTACCCGGTATTGTACGGCACGGTTTATAATAAAATCTTCACCCCCAATATTTACTAAAACGGCTGCTTCAAATGAAGGATCATTCTCTGCCATCCCTATCATAAATTGGTCCCGTACATCAAAAGTGCCGCCGCTTAACGGATATTTTAGCCAATAGGGCTGTGATATATTTTTATCTGCTGCAACCTGCAATGCTTTATTAATAACAACATTTTGATTGCTACCAAGCGGAATAGAAAATGTAGAATCGAAATGTTCTATTTTAATATCTTTTAAAACTGCATTTACTGCTGTTCGTTTATTAAGTGTTACATTTATTTTTAAAGTGTCTCCTTGTACAACTCTCTGCTGGCCTGAAGTTGCTTCTACATATAATGCGCTACACTCTTCTATCAATTTTTGCGCTTCATTTAATTTTTTATTTCTCCAATTACCTTCGGGCAATATTTTGACAGCCTGGTATATTTTTACCAATGCTGGTACAGACAGTTCCGGCTGCTCTGCTTTATAAGAATCGATAACGTCGGTTATCATGGATTGTATGGCTGCTCCTCCCGCCATCCTTGCCCAGCCAATATCTATTCCATCCATCAAAGTATTCGTTGCCGCATCACCCGCCGAAGTGCTAAAATATTCATACGATTGCCCTCTCCTTCTTGGCCTTCCTTCTCCCTGGCTTTTATGCATTGTTCTTGCCTCTCCACCCATCTCTCCATAACTTTTTCCGAGCAGGGCATTGTAGCCACCAATATCAATTTTCAACTGATCTTCGCTGGTAGTATTTGTATTGCCAAAATTAAAAGTGTTCCATAAAATCCTTTTTGCTTGCCAGGGCTTTACACCATATTTAAATTGTTCGGGAAACCGGTCTGGATCTGCTGCTGCAGTAAAAGCTTCATCGGCCAGTATTGCAGAAGCCGCATGATGGCCATGCCCTGCCCTTGCATCCGGGGGAAAACGTTTTATAATTATATCAGGTTGAAAACGGCGTATTACCCAAACCACATCGCTCAATATTTTTTCTTTGTCCCAGATGCGTAAAGCTTCTTCTGCACTTTTGCTGAAACCAAATTCATAAGCTCTGCTGAAATATTGCTCTGCACCATCCACCCTTCGTGCTGCCAGCAGTTCCTGTGTTCTTATCAACCCCAGCTCTACGCCCTGTTCAACTCCTATTAAATTTTGTCCACCATCTCCTCTTGTTAAACTTAGATATGCCGTGCGGTACAATTTCTCATTGGCCAGGTATGGAAGCAAGGCATTGTTTTCATCATCGGGATGGGCTGCAATATATAAAACAGAGCCCAGCACATTCAGCTTTTTCAACTGCAGTAAAATATCGGAAGAATTGGTGATGGTTGGGTTTTGGGCCGGGGCAATTACCAATGTAAAACATGCAATAATTAATAAAAATAATTTCCTCATTAAATAAATTTTGATAAAACGAATTTACAGCAATGTTGCAATGAATACTTACCATTTATCAATAACAACTTATATTATAGACATACCAATACAACAGGAACAACTAAATTAACGGCTTAACAGCTTGATAAAAAATGGTTTGTCGTGAAGCTCAATGTTGATGGATGTAATACTGCTTATGGGCTGAGGGATAGCAGCGGTTACCACGGTGAGGATTGGTGCCCGGCTTTGCGCCGGAGTAAAAGCGGATAGCCCTGGCAAATGCTGATAAGGGGATATAAGATGACAGCCACAAATTTTTCTTTAAATTTGGTAAAATAAAAACATCATGCTATTTAAAAAACTGTTGATAATTTGCCTTTCTGTATTTTCCGGGTTAGCGGTAGTGGCGCAACTAAACCCTTACCATTACACGCAACAAAAGAAAACGGTTACCGGTAAAGCAGCGGTAGTAAGCGCTCATCCTCTTGCAAGCAATGCAGGTTTGCAAATGCTGAAACAAGGCGGCAATGCTGTAGATGCAGTCATAGCAACTCAATTAGCCTTAGCGGTAGTTTATCCCGGTGCCGGTAATATTGGCGGTGGTGGCTTTATGGTGGCCCATTTAAAGAATGGTAAAAACATAGCGCTGGATTACCGGGAAACCGCACCTGGCAAGGCTTTTAAAGATATGTACCTGGATAGTGCAGGCAATGCAGTAGCAGCTCTTTCCCAGGAAGGCCGGCTTGCATCTGGCGTACCGGGCACTATTGCAGGTTTATTTGCCAGCATGAAATATGCAAAACTTAATTTTAAAACATTGATTGCTCCGGCCATTTTATTGGCAGAAAAAGGCTTTGCTATTACCGAAGCGCAGGCCCAAAGTTTTAACAGCACAAAAGCCGAATTTATAAGGGTTAATAAAAAACCGGTAGCTTTTGTAAAAGCTGGTGTGTGGAAAGCCGGCGATATGCTGATACAACCTGAGCTGTCAAATACTTTAAAACGCATCAGGGATTTGGGTGCCAAAGGATTTTATGAAGGTATTACTGCGGCGCTTATTACCGCAGAAATGCAAAGCGGTAACGGCATCATAACCCTGGCAGATCTAAAAGGCTATAGCACTAAAGAAAGAGTGGCAATGACATTTAATTATAAAGATGTAGAAATAGTTACCATGCCTTTGCCCAGCAGCGGCGGCATTATTTTAGAGCAGTTGATGAAGATGATTGAAAAAAGAGATATTGCGAACTTAAAATTTCAGTCTGCGGCAAGCGTGCAGTTAATGACAGAAGCTGAACGGCGGGCTTTTGCAGACAGGGCTAATTTTTTGGGGGACCCGGATTTTGTAAAAGTACCAGTAGAAAAAATGGTGAGTGACGCTTACTTAAAGCAACGCATGAACGATTTTACGCCGGGTAAAGCAGGCAGCAGCGATGTAACCAAAGCCGGCCTTATTCATGAAAGTGAACAGACGACTCATATTAGTATTGTAGATAATGAAGGTAATGCGGTATCTGTTACCACTACTTTAAATGGAGGCTACGGCAGCAAAACCGTAGTTGCAGGTGCAGGGTTTATCATGAATAATGAAATGGATGATTTTAGTGTAAAAGAAGGTGTGCCCAATATGTATGGTGCAGTAGGCAATGCTGCCAATGCCATAGCTCCGCACAAAAGAATGCTCAGCAGTATGACGCCAACGATCGTATTAAAAAACAATAAGCCATATATAGTAGTTGGCACGCCCGGTGGCACTACAATTCCCACCAGTGTCTTTCAATCGCTGGTAAATGTGCTTGAATTTAATATGAGCCCGGCGGATGCAGTGAATAGCCCAAAATTTCATCACCAATGGCTGCCTGATGAGATAATGGTAGAAGATGATTTTCCGGCAGCTATTACAGCCGAACTTATTGCTATGGGATATAAAGTAAAAACCAGGGGAGAGATAGGGCGCACAGAGTTGATACAAATTTCTTCCACTCCTAAAAAAATAATTACGGCTATTGCAGATAAAAGAGGTGATGATGATGCAAGAGGATATTAGGTGTATGCGCTCCCGCCTGAACGGAACGGGCAGGGCTGACACAGATATGGCAGAAAAAAAACGGATTAATGCAGAAAAAGAAGGCCCTCCCAATAAAAACATTTTTAGCAAAACTAAACTCATTACAAAAAATCCGTTCTAATCCTTTTCATCCCTGCCCCTTCCGTTAAGGCAGGAGTGTGTATATCGCTAATAAATATTATGATAAAGTTGTATAATCATCTTGCCCATAAATGTTGATTGGCTATTTTTACAAATAATTAATTTTTCTGCAAAAAACCTTAATCATATTGAAGTGGGCTGCCCTGGCGCTGCTGTTCTGGGTGGTGCTTGCGCTTTTGTACGTATATGTTTTTTCAAATGCGCCTACTTATCTTTTCATCCTGCTACTGATCTGTTGGCTGGCCGCCTGGCTGCTTACTTTTAGAAAAACTACGCACAAGGTCTGGTTTGTTGCATCCATGCTATTATTACTTTTGTTTACCTGGCTTCTTATACAAACTTCCCCGGTACAAAATTGGCTGATAACTAAAGTGGCTGATAGCTTTTCAGAAAAGCTACATGCGAAAGTAAATGTGAAGCATGTGAATTTTTCTCTCTTTAATAAAGTAGTACTGCAGGGCCTCATGATAGAAGACCGCAAAAAAGATACGCTTTTATATGCCGGTACCGCCAGGGTAAATCTTACAGACTGGTTTTTTTTAAAAGATAAAATTTCTTTTAAATACATTGGACTGGATAATGCCTATGTAAATATGAACAGATCAGATTCTGTATGGAACTACCAGTTTTTGATTGATTATTTTGCAGGGCCCAAAAAAAGTACCGGTAAAAAAGGAGTTGAAATTGACCTGGAAGAAATTCACTTAAATAATGTACGGTTTAATAAAATTGATAAATGGATAGGCCAGGATATGATTGCTGCTTTAAAAAAGCTGGATCTTACAATGGATTCTGTAAACTTTAATAAAAAACAGATTGCTATAAAAGAACTTTACCTGGAACAGCCTTTTTTTGCACAATCAGATTATAATGGAAACAAACCGGCAGTTACAGATCTTACCAGCGTGTTAGAAAAAATTCCATTGGTGTCCGCTTTTAAATGGAATAACTCGGGCTGGGTATTCAGCATTAACAAATTTCAATTATTTGATGGCAGTTTTAAAAATGAAAAGTTTACGGACCGGCCCGTTTATCCTGATAGGTTTGATGGTCAACATGTGCTTTTTACCGGGCTTACCGGCAGCATGAATAATGTATTATTTTTAAATGATACTCTTACAGCAGACATTTCATTAAGTGCAAAAGAACGAAGTGGCTTAGTTATTAAAAAGCTAAAGACCAATCTGAAATTTACCCCTGAACTGATGGAGTTTAAAAACCTGGACCTGACAACGAATAAAAGTAGATTAGGTAATTATTATTCCATGCATTACAACCAGTTTAACAATGATTTCAGCAGCTTTTTACATAATGTTACCCTGGAAGCAACTTTTAAAGAGAGCATTCTTAGCAGTGATGACCTGGCTTTGTTTTCGCCCAACTTAAAAACATGGAAACGCAATTTTAATATTGAAGGAACTGCTAAAGGGACCATAGATAATTTTTCGGCCAAAAATTTGAAGATCCGCACGGGTAATAGTTTTGTAGATGGAGATCTTGCTATGAGAGGTTTGCCGGATATCAATACTACATTTATAGATTTTAAATCTAATCTTTTACGAACAACTTATAATGATCTTGCTACTATTATTCCTTCTCTGAAAAATGCAACAAATATTTCACTCTACAAACTCGGGAACATATCTTACTCTGGATACTTTACCGGCTTTATAAACGATTTTGTTACGTATGGAAATTTTAAAACCAACCTGGGCAGTATTACTGCAGATATGAATGTTAAGATTCCGGAAGGTGCTTCTTCTTCATATTCCGGCAAAATTGCCACCAGCGGTTTTAATATTGGTGCTTTTTTAAATGCTCCAAAATTAGGCGTGGTAACCATGAACTGTAAAATTGCCGGCTCGGGGTTCTCAATAAAAAACCTGAAAGCAAATGTAAACGGCAATGTACAAAGATTTGATTTTGGCGGCTACAGTTATCATAATATTATCATCAACGGCAACTTTGAAAAGAAATTATTTAAAGGACATTTATCCATTGATGATCCTAATTTAAAAATAAATAACCTTGATGGGGCTTTAAATCTTTCTACAAAAGAAATAGCTTTCAACCTTGATGCAGATGTTGCATATGCCAACCTTAAAAACTTATTGCTTACAAAAGATAACCTGTCGCTTTCCGGCATTTTCAGTTTGAATTTTACCGGGAATAATATAGATAATTTTTTGGGGACGGCCAGGGTGCATGCTGCTACGCTGCGACACGATAGTTTACAATTATCTTTTGATTCTCTTACACTGAAATCTGAACTGGTTGATAATAAAAAATTACTGTCTATTCAATCGAATGAGCTGGAAGCTAGTATTAACGGCGTGTTTAAAATTCTTGAGCTACCAGATGCATTTAAGATCTTCCTCTCAAAATATTATCCTTCATACTTTAAAATACCAACATATAAAGTAAGCAACCAGGATTTTACCTTCAAAATAAAAACACATAACGTTGATGAATACGTACAACTGTTTGATAAAAAGCTAAGTGGCTTTAATAATGCAGTTGTAAGCGGCAGCGTTGGGCTGCAGAATTATGAATTGAAATTAAATGCCAGCATACCGGAGTTTAGTTATGATAAAAAAGTATTTACGAATATCAATTTACAAAGCACCGGAAACCGGGATACATTACAAACTGAAATAGCAGTAGAAGATATTTTAATCAGCGATAGCCTCCACTTTCCCAATACCAAATTAAAAGTATCTGCCAACAATAATCTTTCACTCATAAAATTAAATACCAGCGGCAGTAAAATATTGGGCGATGCAGAACTGAATGCCAGTATTCAATCCCTTACTGATGGAGTGAAAATTCATTTCTTTCCTTCTTCTTTTGTAGTTAATGATAAAAAATGGCAGTTGGAAAAAGACGGAGAACTAACTTTGCGAAAAAAATATATAGATGCAAGCGAGGTAAAGTTTTTTCATGAAAAACAGCAGATCGTTTTTTCCACAGAGCTGGATGAGCTGACAGACAACACCAACCTCATTGCAAAACTAACCAATGTAGACCTGGATTTTATGCCCATGCTTTTTAAGAACCCAGCTATTGCAGGGTTGGTAACAGGTACGGCTACCCTTCGGGATCCATTCGGAAAATCGGTCATAGAATTTGAAGGCGTGGCGGATAGTTTTCAGTTAGATGAGAAAATGATCGGCAAAATCAGCTTATCTGCGCAGGCTAATATCAGCACAGGTTTAATAAAATTTAAAGCCGATGCTGACAACCCGGATAATAATTTTTTAATTGATGGATTTTATAATTACAAAGATTCAACAGGTAACCAGTTAGAAATAGGCTTGCTTGCAAAAAAATTGAACCTGGATATCTTACAGCCTTATCTAAAAACAATATTCAGCCAGATGGGCGGTATTGCCACGGGCAATATTAAATTGTACGGCAGCCGGGATCATAAATATATTACCGGTGATGCCAGCATAGCCGGGGGCATATTAAAAATAGCTTACACACAATGCAAATATTTATTTGATAAACAAATTATTCATTTTGGCGAAGATGAAATAGATATCGGCAGCATTAAACTAAGGGATACTTTAAATAACGAAGGCCTGGTAAGCGGAAAAATGCATCATACATTTTTTAAAGATTTTTCTTTTGAAAATATGCGTTTTGAGACAGAGAAAATGCTATTGCTAAACACCACTAAAAAAGACAACATCCAGTTTTACGGAAATGTGATTGGCAGTGCAGTAATGACGCTGGCAGGCCCCACAACAAACCTGCAGATGAATATTGATGGGCGCCCCAGCTCATTTGACAGCAGCCATATTTATTTGCCAACCGGCACAAGTAAAGAAAATAATGCCATAGATTATATTGACTTTATACAGTTTGGTAGCCTGGTAGATAATAAACTTACCAATGATCAATCTACCAATATTGTAGTAAACATGAACCTGACTGCAAACCCCGCTTGTAAAGTAGATGTAATATTAGATGAAGAGACCGGTGATATTATTAAAGGGCAGGGTAACGGGCAACTGAGCATACGGGTTGGCAATAGAGAGCCGCTCACCATCAGAGGCAGGTACGAACTTACAAAAGGCGAATACACCTTTAACTTTCAGACCTTTTTAAAAAAACCATTCACTTTAAACCAGGGATCTATCACCTGGAATGGAGATCCTTATGAAGCAATTATTGATATGGATGCTGAATACCTTGCAAAAAATGTTGATCTCAGTAGCCTGACTACTTTGTCTAACGGCTATAATCAAAAAGATGATATAACCATTGTTTCCCATCTTACCGGCAGTTTAAAAAAACCAATAATTACTTTCGATTTTAAATTACCGGAAACCAGTGAAAAAAGCAAAGATTATATTCTCGTAAAAAGATTGGCAGATTTTAAAAACGATGAAAATGAAATGAATAAACAGGTAGCAAGCCTGCTGCTGTTCAATACATTTATAACCAATAACCAAAACTTTTTATCCCAGGAAAATACTATTGCACTTGCCACAAATACAATCGGTGGTGTTATAAGTGGCTGGCTTACCAATACCTTTAACCGGCAACTGGAAAAAGCAACAAAGGGCGTTATCAGTACCTACATAGATATAAGCCCAACTGTTAGTTTACAAAAAACAGCTTCAGCACTACAGGCCAATGTAAGAGCGGGTTTAAAAATATTACTCACCAACCGCCTCAATATTTTAATTGGCGGGAACCTTGATTATAATAATCCCTATTACCTGGAGGCCAACAGGAAGGGCTTATTCACACCGGATATCACCATAGAATGGCTGTTGAATAAAGACGGATCCTTACGGGTAGTTGGTTTTAACAGAACAAGTGTAGAGATCACAACCGGGCAAAGGAACCGCTCCGGTGTACAGTTATCTTACCGGAAAGATTTTAATAAGATTGGTGATATTTTTAAAAGCAAAAAGAAGATACAGGAGCAGGATAAAATAAAAATAACTCCTCAACAATAAGTTTTTTAACCAAGTACAAGGCGCTATTAAACTGTCTTTCTGTAAAAGCAAATGCCAGCAACTACAATACCTTTGTTACCAGTTTTAACGCAAAAGCTAATTGTTCTTCCATGCTGATATTGGTATTATCAAGTAGTATCGCATCCTCTGCCTGCCGCAGTGGACTAACCTCCCGGTGAGAATCAATATAATCCCTCATTTCCAGGTTATTTTTTACTTCATCTATAGTGATGTTAGGATTTTTTTCAAACATTTCTTTATACCTGCGTTCAACCCTTACCGCTATATCGGCTGTCATAAATATTTTTAAGGCTGCTTCGGGAAATACGGTGGTACCAATATCTCTCCCATCCATTACAATTCCTTTTCGGCGTCCCATTTTCTGTTGTTGTGCCACGGCAAAAGATCTTACGGCTGCAATTGCCGCTACATCGCTTACTTTTTCTGCAATCACCAGGTCACGTATCACATACTCCACATTTTCATCATTTAAAAACATTTCAGAGTGCTGGGATTTTGAGTTGTATTTAAAATGCAGGTGAATATTTATTAACGCTTCCTCTACTTCTTTGGCATCTGTCCAGTCAGTATGATTTCTTAAAAAATATAAAGTAATCGCCCGGTACATAGCGCCACTGTCAATATATAGGTATCCTAATTCCTTCGCCAGTTGTTTTGCCAAAGTACTTTTGCCGCAACTGCTCCAGCCGTCAATTGTTATGATTATCTTTTTTGCCATCTGTTTGCAAAAATGACTTAAAAAATGTGTACCTCAAAATGAAGTATGGCCTTTTTAAAAATAAAATCCCCGTATGCAGGTGCAAACGGGGATGAGAATATTAATAACAAAATTTATGCTTCAGATTTTTTTTCCTTTTTCTTAGGCTCTTCTTTTAATTTAAAGTTGATTTTCTGTGCTTCTTTATCCAGGCTCGCTATCATAGTATCGCCGCTTTTAACATTCATGTTTAATATTTCTTCTGCCAGCGGATCTTCCAGGTATTTTTGAATAGCCCGGTGCAGCGGCCTTGCCCCAAACTGGCTGTCGTATCCTTTATCGGCAATAAATTCTTTAGCCTCCGGCGAAAGTTCCAATGCAAACCCAAGATTACTCAATCTTATCATTACACCTTTCATCAGAATATCAATGATCTCAAAAATATTTTCTTTTGATAAAGAATTAAAAATCACAATATCATCTATCCTGTTTAAAAACTCCGGGCTGAAAGTACGTTTGAGCGCTTTTTCGATAATAGCCTTATTATTTTCTTCCGAATTTTCCTGGCGGTTAGCGGTAGCAAATCCAACACCATCACCAAAATCTTTCAACTGGCGTACCCCAATGTTAGAGGTCATTATGATCATAGTATTTTTAAAATCTACTTTTCTGCCGAGGCCATCAGTCAATTGCCCGTCATCCAGTACCTGCAGTAATATATTGTAAATATCCGGGTGTGCCTTTTCAATTTCATCCAGTAGAATAACACTGTAAGGTTTACGTCTAACCCTCTCAGTTAGCTGACCTCCTTCTTCATATCCTACATATCCCGGAGGCGCTCCAATTAAACGGCTCACCGTAAATTTTTCCATGTACTCACTCATATCAATCCGTATCAGCGAATCGTCGCTGTCAAACATATGGCGGGCCAGTGCACGGGCAAGCTCTGTTTTCCCTACCCCCGTAGGGCCAAGAAAGATAAATGAACCAACTGGTTTCTTAGGATCTTTCAACCCCACCCTATTACGTTGTATAGCTTTTACTACTTTTGATATAGCCTCCTGTTGCCCTACTACTGCGCCTTTTAAATCATCTGCCATGCGGCGCAACTTATCTGTTTCTGCCTGCACCATACGCTTTACCGGTATGCCCGTCATCATGTGCACTACTTCTGCAATATCTTCTTCTTCTATGGGAAAGCGCTTATTTTTACTTTCCTCTTCCCAATCATTTTTTGCTTTTTCCAAATCTTCCTGCAGGCGTTTTTCTGTATCTCTTAAAGATGCGGCCTCTTCAAACTTCTGGCTTTTTACCACCTTGTTTTTTTCAAGCTTAATGTCTTCAATCTTTTTTTCAAGTTCTATAATAGTTTCAGGAACATTTATGTTTTTGATATGCTTTCTTGCACCCACTTCATCCAATACATCTATAGCTTTATCCGGAAGTAAGCGGTCTGTCATATACCTGTCGCTTAATTTTACACAAGCTTCAATGGCTTCTGCGCTATAAGTTACATTGTGATAATCTTCATACTTACTTTTAATATTTGTGAGGATTTCAATTGCTTCTTCCACAGAAGGCTGTTCTATTAAAACTTTTTGAAAACGCCTGTCTAATGCACCATCTTTTTCAATATGCATACGGTATTCATCAAGTGTTGATGCACCTATACACTG
>JBDUCK010000261.1:0-4946 GCA_040003485.1 Ferruginibacter sp.
ACACCCACAGAAGAAAGTGTACGCAGGGCAATGGCAATCCAATTAATTATTAACCGTGAGCTGGGTACTGCAAAAAATGAAAACCCAAACCAGGGTTCATTTTTAATAGAAGAAATGACCGATTTAGTAGAACAGGCAGTGTTAACAGAGTTTAACCGCCTGACAGAAAGAGGAGGTGTGTTGGGCGCTATGGAAAGGATGTATCAACGAAACAAAATACAGGAAGAAAGCCTTTACTACGAAACATTAAAGCACACAGGCGAATATCCAATCGTTGGTGTAAATACTTTTCTTAGTAAAAAAGGTTCTCCTACTATTTTGCCAACAGAAGTGATCCGGTCTACCACAGAAGAAAAAGAATTACAGATTACCACCCTGGAATCCTTTAAACTTCGACATAAGGAGAAAAGTGCCGCCATGCTTAAACAGTTACAGCAGGTAGCTATTAGTAATGGTAACCTTTTTCAGGAACTGATGGAAACAGTTAAGCATTGTTCACTTGGTGAAATAACTAATGCCCTGTATAGTGTGGGCGGGCAGTACAGAAGAAATATGTAAGCTATGGTTAAAATACCTCTATGAATGATAGCGGAATTTAAATATGCCCGGCCGTTTATATTTACTGCAATTCTTTACAATAGTAACCCGCATTCCATAAAAGCGTTTCTATTTCTGTTGCTGTTATTTTACTGCTTACAATACGTAAAATATTATCGCAATCATTCAGGTCCACATTCCATTTAACAATATGTGGATGAAAGTTCAGACTGGATTCTACTTCATTTATCCGCCTGTGATCTATAAGATTAGTTTTAAATACCAGTACTTCCATGATAAAAGATTTAGTATAAAAGGCCGGTAGAATTAATAACTACCGGCTGTTTTTTATTGTTCAGGGGTGACAGTTGCATTATCCTGGCCCCGCATTTTCCACCTTGCACCACAGCGCCTTTTCCATTCGGCTGTAAATTTTTCTTTTTCTTCGGGCGTCATGTTCCGCATTTTTTCTTCAATATTATTTTTCCATTGTCGGCCCCGCCCGCCACGCCTGCCGCCAAAACCACCAAATAAAATTTTACTAAGTATTAATATTCCCATTGCCTGCATATAGGTAATGGCTTTTATACCTAATACTGCAGGTAAAATTGCATTCCATAAACCCATTACCAGGGCACTGAATATAAATATTGCGCCTATAAATAAAAGGCCAAACATTATTACTTTTTTAAACCAGAATTTTTTCATTTCATTTAATTTTATTGCCATAATAGCTGTGTTTTTACACTGCAGCCCCCCGGCATTTTTAATTGATGAGTATTATATTTTTAAAAAAATTATTTCTTTTCGTTTTACAGAATATTTCTTTCATTTTTTTTAGCATTGTGTGAAAGGGTGTTTAGTAATTTAATAACTCATCTTTTAAAGTTGCAAGCCGGCTTCTTAGATGCAATACTGCATAACGTTTTCTGCTGATAAGCGTGGCCACACTTATGCCTGATGCTATAGCAATGTCTTTAAAAGCGATGCCATCTATTTCATTCTGAATAAAAACATTTCTTTGCTCTTCCGGCAATTCATCAAGCGCAAGCTGCAACTCCTCCCAAAATAAATTGCGGAGAAATTCCGTTTCGGGTGTACCCGTATCGGACAATAACATTTCTTTCCAGTCTGGTATATCCTCATCGGCGACGGTTGCAGCCAGCACATCTTCAGCCAGCGGCAATTTTTGTTTTCGGTAACTGTCTGTAATCTTATTCCTGGCTACTTTAAAAAGCCAGCCGCTGGCCTGCTGTATCGGTTCGGTATTACCGGCAAACTGATAAAATACCTCCTGGAGAATGTCTTCTGCATCTTCATTATTATTTACACGCTGCTTTATAAAATCCAGCAGGCGCCTGCTGATATTTTTAATTGTCGCTGTAATATTACTGTTGCTTTCGACGCTCATTGCAGTTTTTATCGTAAGTATATCCTCCATGTATATCCGAAGACGTATCTGGCGGAAAGATATTTTAAAAATCATGTATTTTTTTGCAGACGGCATTAGACTGGATAAAAAAATTATTATACCAAATAAGACTGAATTTGATCTAATGTTTAATAACAATTATTTAATGAAATATTTCGATTCTTAATTGATTATTAAAGCCTGGGAATATATCTTCACGTTGGTTTTTCATAGGATATTGGAATTTAAAACGGGGCTGAATTTCTATTCTGGCCCTTTTTATTTTTAAGCGACCAACAACTGATAGTAAAAATTGTCTTCCCTTTGAAAGCATTCTGTTTATTTTTCTGTATGCCTGGGTTGATGTTTTTAAAAACAAGGAAAATCTACTGGTATGATTTTTGGAAATTAAAAGGATTACTTACAATTTATTTACTAATCCTTTAAAAAAATATCATGGCAAAATATTCTAAAGTTGCTCAAAAAGGTGTTGAAAGCGCAATTAAACGTATGGAAAAAGGAAAATTGCGAAGTGGTGGTTCCGGTAAAAAAGTTACGGATAAAAAGCAGGCTATTGCTATCGGACTTTCCGAAGCAAAAAAGAAAGGCGCTAAAGTGCCCGCAAAAAAAGCTGTTGTCAAAAAATCAGCGGCAAAAAAATCACCCTTAAAAAAGGCGGCTTCAAAAAAAGGAGGATCTAAAAAACCTGTAGCTTACAATGCTCCTGCAAAAAAAGTGGCTGTTAAAAAATCATTTTTAAAAAAAGCTCCTGCAAAGAAAGCAGCCGTAAAAAAAAGTCCGTTAAAAAAAGAAACACTACAAAGTAAGACTGCATCTGCTATGCAACGGTCAACGGCTGGAAAAAAAAATGACGCAAATTCATCTTCAAATCAACCTGTAACACAAAAAATTGCGGAGAGGCCTATTGAGAATACCGTTCCTGCACCAATAGAAGACCCTATTAAAACAACAGACCAAAATGTTTACAATAAGGCAACATCTAAAATGGATCCCAAACATAACATGACTGTATCTTCCACCAGGAAAGGAAATATAAAACCTTCCGGAAAAAAGCCTTTATGGTAAAGAATAAAAAATATAATAACTCAACATATACAAGCCCTATGTTTAAAATTCGGTAAAATGATTTTATAGCGGGCAGGCAATAAAAATGGCTGATTAATTTCAGCCATTTTTCTTTTGATCATTTATTTAATAAGTATAGCTGGTCCTAAAAACTGAAACCAATGCCCAATTTTACACCTCTGTTATAAGCATTTAGGTTTTTATTGACATCTATTTTAGAAAGCCCGTAATCGTAAGCGGCAGACAAATTAACACCGTTCGTAAACTGGTAGCCTATACCACCGGTTAATCCCATGTCCCACCTGTTAAACTGCCCGGTAGCATCAGTATTATTATTGAGAAGATTAAAACCCAGGGCGCCTGCAGTAGAATGGAGATTAGCATTTAGTAAATATGAAAATTGAGGGCCTGCAAAAAGCTGAAGCCCACCAAAATTGCCTTTAATTAATAAAGGAACATCAATGTACTGCAATTGTAATTGGGACTTTGCATTAGCACCCAGGAATCCCAATCCTTTAATATTAAGTGAACCTTTTAACTCATAACCTTTTTGAGTATAGTAGAGGCCCGGCTCTAAAGAAATATTTTCACTGATAGGAACACCAGCATATGCCCCGGCAAAAAAACCAGTACGGTTACCGGTGGTGATAATTCCATTGCTCAAATCGACGAGGGTTCCTAAACTTTGTACGGCATCGCCTTTAAGACCTGAATTTGAGACGCCGGCTTTAAGGCCAAAAGAAGGTTTTACCTGTGCAAAGCTTATAGCAGAAATAAAACAAAGGATAAATGTAAAAATCTTTTTCATGGTGTTGGTAGAAGCGGGGTTTACAGCCGTTCTGTGCATGAGAAAGAAAAAAAGATAAGTAGATTAATGTGGAGGTTATAAGTTTTTGTTAAACCAATAAGGACAAATAAATTACAATGTTATAAATGATGGTATTGTAAGCCTCAATAAAAAAATGGCCTCATAAAGCCATATTTTATAAAGAGAATAATATGAGAATTAATTTCGTTGATGATTTTTTTTATCATCCTCCTCTGCATCCTCCCGATAATCTTCTTCCACATTTTTTTCATTTATAAAATTATCTTCATCAGCAAGACTGTCTGTTTCAGCACTATTTAGCGCATCGGCCTGGTCATCAAGATCATCATCTTCAAGTTGGTTTAATTCCTCGGCAGTAATAGCATCATCTTCATTTTCGGGATCATCCATATCCAATTTATCTTCTCCATCCGCAGAAGCTGCATACTCCATGCTATCATGTTTAAGATCAGGTTTTGTTTCTTCCGGAGTTTTATTGGTTTGATTATTCATACACTTGTTTTAAATAACAGAGGTAAAAGCGTGCCAATTATGGCGGCAATTATTTTATTAAATCTATGGAAAGATATTCTTGGATAAGTAAGTTTTATATGTTCCTGCTATTTTTCTTATTTATTCGGATAAGGTGATACGCATTTCTTCTGAAGAGGATTTTTTAGATTTGGCAAAATTTTTAATAAATGGGAGAGGAATATTAAGCAAACCCATTACTAGTATTAAAATTGAAAAGATTATCAATAGGATTATTAAAATCATAATACGGTTTTTAGTAGGTAAGCAAAAGGCGTGTACATATAAACTAAGCAATAAATACGCCAGTTTAAGTAAAATTACTATTTAAAGGTACTTATAACTGAAAAGATGAAAAGTTCGTCAAATAATCACCAAGAAAGAGGTACAGCCTAGACGATTTTATTATCAGGTATTTAAAAAGGTACTATTTTTTAGCCCTTTCATATTGAACCGGCCATTCAATATCGGTATTTAGTTCTTTAGCAGCGTGTAAGGGAAAATAAGGATTTCTGAGCAGTTCCCTGGCCATTATTACCAGGTCGGCCTGGCCGTTGATTAGTATTTCTTCTG
>JBDUCK010000262.1:0-4940 GCA_040003485.1 Ferruginibacter sp.
TTTGAATTGTCCATTTTTATCATATATCTTTATTTTACTTTTAATTATGACACACATAAAATGATTTTTTATGAAAAAAACAGTTTCCCTTTTCCTGATGCTTCTTTATTGTTTCACCGGCTTCTCTCAAAGCAAACTAGATAAGATCATTGCTAATGTGATAGACACCATGGGTGGCAAAGACAAATTAATAACCATAAGAACCATTAAAAAAATGGGCCATGGAGAAGCGCAAGGCGTAAAATTCCCGGTAAATTATTATGCGGTTCATGAACTTTCAGAAAGATCGGATTTTACCTTTAACGGGCTTACCGGCTACCAGATAGTGACAAAAGATTCCGGCTTTAATTTTAACCCGTTCGGCGGCATGGCAGGCGCAGAGAAGATGACAGCCGAAGACATTAAACTGGCTTCTGACGAACTGGACCAGGAAGGCTCGCTGGTAAACTACCAGGCAAAAGGCCATACCATAGACATGATGGAAAACGAGGACATAGATGGTGTAGATGCCATACAGCTAAGGATGAATTTAAAAAACGGGAAAACAATTTTTTATTACATTGACCCTGACACGTATTATATTATTCGCACGGTAACCAAAGGAGTTACTAATGGCCAGGAGTTTTCAAACACGGCTAATTACTACAATTTTAAAAAGACCAAGGAAGGCATTTTATTTCCTTACACCGTAGATAACGTGACTTTTGATTCTATAGAATTAAATGTTCCGCTGGACGATAAATTATTTTCCTCAAAAAAATAACCTGCTTTTTACCTACCTAAAATAATTGTTATGAAAAAAATTGTGATTGCATATTCTCTTATAATAACCAGTGCTGCTGCATTTGCGCAAATAAGTTCGGCAACTTTTGGCAGGATGCAGGCCCGGCAGATAGGCCCTGCTGTAACCGGCGGCCGTATTACCGCCATAGAAGGTATAAATAATGAACCAAGAACACTTTATATAGGCACTGCCGGCGGCGGTGTTTGGAAAACCACTAATGCAGGTGTTTCTTTTACCTCTATGTTTGATAAATATTGCCAATCTATTGGTGCCTTGGCCATAGACCAGCAGAATCCAAAAACCGTTTATGTAGGCACCGGCGAAAGCAATATGCGGAATACCGTATCAATAGGTGATGGGCTTTTTAAAACTACTGATGCCGGCGAAAACTGGAGCCGCATCCCCGGCTTTGACAGTACGGAACACATCAGCAAAATAATTATCAACCCAAAAAATTCTAACATTATTTATGTCGCTTGTCCGGGACCGTTATGGAGTGATAGTAAAAACAGGGGATTGTACAAATCATCCGATGGCGGAAAAACTTTTGATAAAATTTTATATATCAATGAAAAAACGGGCTGTTCAGATATTGTAGTAGATCCTAAAGATCCGGAAACACTTTATGCAAGTACCTGGCAATTTAGGCGCACCCCCTACTCCTTCAATTCAGGCGGCATGGGCAGCGGCATGTACAAAAGTACAGATGGCGGAAAAACCTGGAATGCCTTAACCGGCGGCCTGCCGGCAAAACCTTTTGGCCGGGCAGCCATTGCGCTGGCGCCCTCTGCACCGGAAAATTTACTGGCTATTGTAGAAGCAGAAAAAACCGGTTTGTACATTTCCGGCGATGCCGGCAAAACCTGGAAACAGCAAAGCGCCATTGTAAACGTGGTCTCCCGTCCTTTTTATTTTTCCTGCCTGGTAGTAGATCCTAAAGATGCAAAAAGAGTTTATCGTCCGGGCTTTGGTTTCAGCTACAGCGATGATGGTGGCAATTCTTTTGCAGACGGCGGTTTTACTGTACACAGTGATATGCATGCTTTATGGATCAATCCGCAATATACCAACCAGATGTACCTGGGCACAGATGGTGGCGTGTACATGAGTACAGACCGGGGCGCTTCATGGCTGCTGCTGGCTTCATTGCCCGTTGCACAATTTTACCATGTGGCATACGATAACAAACAACCTTATAATGTATATGGTGGCCTGCAGGATAATGGTAGCTGGATGGTGCCAACACAGGCAGCCTTCGGCATTAAAAATGCCGACTGGAAATTTTTGTTTGGCGGTGATGGCTTTTGGGTGCAGCCCGACGGTACCGACGAATCAATTGTATATGCAGAATACCAGGGTGGCCACATTAACCGGGTAGATGTAAAAGACGGAACGTCTTACGGCGTACAGCCCCAACAGGGAGTAACAGATGAAAAGCTACGCTATAACTGGAATACGCCGATTGTTATTGGCGCCAATAATAAAAAAAATCTATACACCGGCGCACAATATTTGTACAAAAGCACTAACCAGGGCCGCAACTGGCAAAAAATATCTGCTGACCTTACTACCAATGATAAGAAAAAACAGGAGCAGGAAAAATCCGGCGGCATGAGTGCGGATAATACTTCCGCAGAAAATCATTGTACCATTTTTACGATCGCAGAATCGCCGCTGGATGAAAATATTATCTGGATAGGGACTGATGACGGCAACCTGCAATACACCATCAATGCCGGTAAAACCTGGACCAATGTTTCTAAAAATTATGCCGCCGCAGGCATTGCCCCTCAAAGCTGGGTAAGCAGTATTGAACCCAGTAAATTTGATAAGAACACCGTGTATGCTACCTGGGAAAATCATATGTATGGCGATGATAAAACTTATGTAGCCAAATCTACGGATATGGGTAAAACCTGGGCCCGTTTTACCAGTGATGAATTTAATTCGTTTGCCCATAAAATAAAAGAAGATAATGTAAATAAAGACCTGCTTTTCCTGGGCACCGAAATGGGTTTGTATGCCAGCCTTAGTGGCGGCAAAAAATGGTTCCGCATGAAAAATAATATTCCCTGGAAGGCAATGGTGAGGGATGTGCAGATACAGCCACGCACCAACGACCTTATTATTGCCACCCATGGCCGGGGCATTTTAATAGTAGATAATATTTCTGCCATGCGTACCATGACGGAAGATATGGCCAGTAAAGAAGTATTTATTTTTGATAATAAACCCGTAGAACTTACCATGGGTAAATACCAAACTGTGGGCACACAAAGCGAGGGCTGGAGTGCCAATAATACATCGCAGCAGGCACCCATAAAATATTATTTCCGGGACAGGTTAAACACCGGCAAAGTGCAGATAGAAGTGTACGATAAAGACGGGAAATTATTGCAAACGCTGGATGGCACCAAACGCAAAGGCATAAACGTAGTTTACTGGAACATGCGTACCACACCCCCTAAAGTGGCCAGTGGTGGCGCCAAGCCCGATTTCAGCGGGTTTACAGCGCCGATGGTTTTACCGGGAGAATATACCGTAAAAGTAAAAGTGGGCGACAAATCGTACGACAGTAAAATGCAACTGAAAGCTGATGACCGGCCGGATTATACCCTGGCAGACAGGCAGGCACAATACAGTACAGAAATGACCTTGTTCAATATGCATGAGCAACTGGCAGCATTGGTAGAGGATGTAAGTGGTAAAGAAAAAAACCTAAAACTTTTATTAGCTAAAATGCAAAACCCAAAAACAAAAGCCGTGGTACAGCAATATTACGATTCGCTGGAAACCCTTCGTGGCACTTTAATGGGTACAAAACAAACTTCTATTTTTGCAGATGAAGAAAGACTAAGGGAAAAAATATCTGAGCTATATACCACCATGGCCAACCAGGAAGTACGCCCAAGTAACCTGCAGGAAGAAAGAGTAAAGGGATTACAAATAGATCTTAAAAAAGGGGAAGATAAAAATGCCGCCATCACTAAAACTTTTTCTGAAAAAGTAAAAGCCATACAGGAGGCTGAATTACCAAAAGCTAAAGTAGATCTGAATAAAGGAAATTAATTACGGCTTTAATAAATACAAAGAGGTTGATACAAAAGATCAGCCTCTTTTTTGTGTGGTAAATTTTATAAATTAAACAGGGGGAAAATTTTTTATCAGAAGCGCATCATTTGTGTTTCCATCGGCTTTTGTCCCGCTATACGCTATTACTCCGGCACAAGCCCAAACACAGGCCTTCACCGTGGTAGCCGCTCCTATCGGGGCTAAATTTCAACAACATATTTTCATACCGGTCCCGCAAAATGCGGGAGCAGCATTTATAATGGAAGCTTTTATTTTTACAGTGAGCCTGCAATAATTAAACCCGTCAGTATTTTTTTTAAACAAGCATTACCAAGAAAAATAATTTTAAAAATTTTTTTTAAAAACTGCGGATATAAAAAAAGGATGTTTAAATTAACAGTATAATTTTATAGCATTGTTGTTACATATAATATATCCGGGGTTGCATAATTAAATTTGAAAAAAGGCAAGTCCCGATTCAAATGTATCGGAGGCTGATAAAATCAGCAGGTAACACAAAGAAGATGCTATAAAGAACAAATGCCGGTAACAAAAATAAAAACACAGTCAGCATATTAAAACCTGCCTCAATTTTTTAATACCGGCCCACAGCAATAATTAGTACTATAATACATGGTGAGCCGGTGATGGCAACGCCATTAAATTTATAATTCCATTTACAAATGAATAAAGTTACAACCGGCACACAACTGCCCGATATAATTTTAACCCCTATTGTACACCGGGACCGTAAATACATTGCCATAAATGCCCCCCTGCAGCAAAGTATAAATATTGTATTGCGCAGCCTGCCCCAACGGCGGTACAGCAAAACCTTTACCTGCTGGCTTGTGCCGCTTAGTAAAGAAAATTATAAAATAGTTTACAGCAGCCTTAAGCCACTGTCAGCACTTAATACATCTGCCATGAAAAGCTGGTTTGCAAATGAGGATAAACCGGCTTCGGAAAATGTAATACGTCCTGCACCACCTGTAAAACAACCAAAAATATTTTTACCGCAAACACCCAAAAAGGTGGCAATACAAAAGCCTATACATGAAGTAAATGCATCCGTGCTGCCGGC
>JBDUCK010000033.1:0-16731 GCA_040003485.1 Ferruginibacter sp.
GCAAAATACTGATCTGGCGATGCGTAAATTTCATAGCCCTCAAGGCCTGCCTTAGGCGCAGATTTAGCCGTGCCGTTTGATTCTTTTGGATTGAATAAATAATAGCCGTTGGCAAAGCCGTAAAGATTTTTATAAATTTTTCTGAAGCCCTGTAATTCTATAGAAAAGCCTACACCACCATCACCTGGCTGAATTGCCTGGTCCATAACGGCAATTCTTTTTGTACCATTAGCCTGCGGTGCAAGATCTTCTTTAGAATGGCTGCCTGTATTTAATTTTATGCCAAGGCCGATATTGAGATTGCCTTTTAACGCTTTATCCGGATTTAATAACCAGTAATTTGCACCAAAGCGGATATCTCCCAACCCATGTGCAAAAACGCTGTAGCGAAAAGTATCTTTTACCGGTGCGGTTTGTCTTAGCACCTGCGACCGCTCATTATGCACATAGGGAATAGTGAGGTTCAACTGCAGGCGGCTTGTAAGCCCATAAGACAAATTAAGGTCCACTGCATGCGAATAAATATTTACTGCATTGCCATGATCTACTCCATCAGCACCAATTCCACCACCAGTATTTTGCCGCTGTGGCTGTTCTTCCCTGCCAACAAAATGCCGCCAGGAATGAAAGTAACGGTAATTTGTACCCACCTGAAAATCTCCCTTTGAAAGATTATAAGAATTTTTTGATTCATTGGTATGTGTGCAGCTCATAGCCATAACACCTCCCATCTGCCTTACGGCAACACAACCCTGAGCCTTACTGTTGTGTGAAAAAATAAACAGCGAAAAAGCAGTTAGTATAATTGATAATATTTTTTTCATAAAAAAATTTAACCGGTATTTATTTAAATCCGCACCGGGAGTTAATTGAATTATTTTTTCATTTTTAAATTATTCACCACAAGTTCCCCTACTTCTTTGCCTACTTTGGTACTTACAATACAGGAGTTATGAAAATGGATACCGCCATAAAACCTGGCCCAGTTATTTTCTTCTGCGGCGGCACGAAAAGATTTAAAGCTCCGGCTCTTTATGCCAAACTCTAATTCTGAAGTATCTGTATAAGCAAAATTATCCCCGAATACTTTGGTTAATGCTTCTGCTGCAGCAGCGGAACAGGTAGAGTGGCCGCAGGTGTATTCAGGAAAAGGTGGCGTTTGCAGATAGGGCTGCCAGTCGGCATCCAGGTATTTGTTTATCACCGTTTCCGGCCGGATGGTATTGTATTTATATTTTATGTCCCAGCATTCAATAAAGGCATCAAACAAAGCAATACTGGTAAGTGCATAAGCATATACTGTTGTATTAAAATCTGCCTTTGCTGTTTTAGCTCCTATGCCGATTATACTCATCCAATGTCCGGGTGGCGAAAACTTTTTTGTTCCATACATCAGGTGGCCCGATACGACAAGTTTAAATGGATTATCATCCCAAAAATCTGCCATATGTTTTTGCTCCGGCGTTAGATTTTCAATGGCATGTTTTGAATATATCACCTGCTTATAATAATCGCTCGTGGTATCTTTTATATTAAACTTAAAGGGTGGCGCTACAGAAAACTGGTTGATGCTGTCCATCACAAGCGGCCTTATTTTATTCCAGTGCGGTTCCATGGCAGAAGTGTATGCCGGCGGTGTAGGTACCCACCTGCCCTCTTCATCTGTAACAGTGTAGCGTTCTGCACTTCTTGTTTGCGCATAATTATCTTTTTTAGACCACCTGAGTATTGAGGCAGTAACACTGTCAGAATATTCAACAGAGTTATTAAACATTTCATCCGGCATACCATTATCATGTGCCATATTTTTCAGGCTATCCACATACCCGGTCATGCTCCCCTCAGGAAATGTAACCGCTTCGCCAAGTCTGCAAAAGGATAGTAATGCGGCAAACTCAAAATTTATTTTTTTGCCTTCTTTCGGCGGTTCTATTGCCTTTAGGCCCTTTAGCTGCCCTGCCAAAGAAGTGTATTTTGCCGGGTATCCCGCTGCTATTATTTCGTAGGCACCCACATTTGCATACAGGTAATTACGTGACGCAACAATGGGCGTAAAATTATTGCCCATCACTACGGTATTTAACTCGTGTACTGTATTGGAGTAGAGTACGGGGTTTTTAAAAATAGCTTCATAATCTTTTTTTGTTTTACACCCCACCAGGGCAAACAATGCTGTACAGCAAACCAATAACTTTATCATAGCTGAAATAAAATTTAAATAACATAAAACAGGCTATACCTTATTAAGCATAGCAATAAAAAATAAAAAAAATTAAGATAATTATGCAAAGCCGCCATCCGGGGGCTGTGCTGGGGAAAGATGTGGAGCAGAAAATAGCGCTGCTGCCTTGTAAGGAAGGTCAAGTTTATCAGCAACTTTATAATTTACCGCAAGCGTGTAAATAAAAGAATGATCATCATATTCACTCATGCCGTTTTTAAAAGAAGAAGATTTGGAAGATTTACCGGAATGGTTATTCTGAGCCAGATCGTTGGTATTTTTAAAGAAATCGTCCCTTACAGTTTCCAGTTGCATTTTCTTTGTATTGGGAATACACATTAAATAAAGGGTATCGTTAGCAACTTTGCGCTTTACATATTTAAAAATAGCGCCATTTAATTTTACCTCTCCATCATACCGCTCATAAGATGCCCAACTTGTTTGGTATGGAATGTTGGTAGGAATTTTTAATTCTATCAGCTGTGCATCTTCATACTGGTTAGTGTCCAGCATTGCTTCCATATTTACATCAGCTTTCTGTTGCAGGTAATTTACAACCAGGTTATATCCAAACCAGTTGAAAAATAAAAGGAAAATCAATAAGGCAGAAACAATCTTCTTCACAACGCTCAATAATTTTGATGTTACAAGGTAAGATAATTAATGAATCAAAACAATTATCAGAAAATCATTTTGCAGAAAACGTCTTCTTAGCCGGGCCAATGCCGGTAAGCGTCAGGCTTTTCCAGGTTGGCGGTAAGGTTGATTTTATTTGTATAATGCCGGTTGGGGTTATTTCCAGACCCCCAAAACCGAACAGCATTATCTGTAAAAAACCACCGGCACCTGTGGCAAAATATGGGTTTGTACCACCTGCTGATTCTGACAAAACTCCAAAAGGATTTTTCTTATTGGGTAAATGTGCTTCCTTAAAAGCCTCCCAGGCTTTTTGCCCGTTACCAAGGCGGGCATACAGCACAGCAAAAATGGCATGCGTCATTGCAGGGGAGCCTTCGCCTATGCGACTCTCATAATATTCCAGGTCTTTCTTTATTTGTGCCGGGTCTGTAATTTCTTTTAATGGATATGACAACAGGTTAACATCTGTCTGTTTAATTTTTTCTCCTTTATAAGCCGCATGCTCAGAAGTAACACCATTGCTCATTTGCAAAACAGGGATATTTTTTTCTACTTCTGCCCATTCAGGATCTGCTTTTTCTTTTAAAATATTTGCAGCCATTACAGCGTACTGCAAGTTTGCTTTTGCAGCAGCGTTTGTAAATGCATTGTTGTCAACATTCTCTGCCCACTCATCTGCAGCTACCACATTCTTAATATCATATTTGCCAGGGCCATTTTTTTCCACCCGGCTTACCCAAAAATCTGCACATTCTTTTATCACCTGAAAACCTTTTTCTTTAAGCCATACCGTATCCTGCGTTACAGCAAAATAATTCCAGGCAGCAATGGCAACATCTGCAGTAATATGATGTTCAAAGGGGCCGCTCAATGCCCATACCGGCGTTTCTTCGTTACCGGTTGCAGCACTTTCCCAGGGATACATAGCGCCTTTATACCCATGCGCAAAAGCATTATGTTTTGCCTGCTCCAGTCTTTCATACCGGTATTCAACCATACTTTTTGCTATCTCCGGGTGCAGAGCTAAGATGGCAGGGAACATCCATAATTCTGCATCCCAGAACACATGGCCATTATAGCCCAGGCCACTCAAACCCATTGGCGACGGGCTATACGAAGTTCCTTCCCGAATAAAAGAATACAAATGATACATGGCTGAGTGCACGTCCCGCTGGCTCTCATCGTCCCCGTCTATTATAATATCAGATTTCCATAATTCGTCCCAGGCAGCATTGTGAAATTGTAACAGGCGTTTTGTACCCTGTAACTTGGCATAAATAACATAACGTTCTGCTTCATTCAACGGATCATCATGCTGTGCTGTAGTAATGGATGCGCCTGCAATGGCAAAATGATACGACATTCCGGCTGTAAGATTTTTTTTAAATTTTGAAAGATGCATATTGTTATCCCACATCTCATGAATTAATTGTGGCTCTGTCCCATTGGCTTCGTCAAATAAAAAAGTAGTAGAGGAAGCAAAAGTTAATTTGCCCGTGGGGCTTTTAGCAATAGAAGAAAGTAAGCTGAGCTTTACATGCGGCCGGTCAATTTCATTATAATAATTCTGAACATCCTTAAGCGCATCAGGCGCTTCCATAACACTTGCCGGAATTACTTCGATATTTTTTTTTGCATTTATAGTGATATCAACTAAAACAGTGTAAGGCAGGTTACGCAACGCATAGTAGCTGTAGGAAACTGTTGCTTTATCTTTGTAATCAAAAGTTGTCGTCAGGCTTGCATGCTTCATATCAAGTACCTGCTTCATATTTGTTACATCTGCATTGCCAATGCGGTGCCCGTCAATATCCATATTCATATTTACCAGGTTAAAGCTCTGCAGAAAATTGCTTACCCGGCCACGGCCATACTGGTCGTAAGCACCATTAAGTACTACATCTTTACAGCGTAAAACATTTGGGGATGAAACAATGCCGATAACCCCGTTTGCAACCGTTACTCCATAGTAATCCTGTGGATCTATTTTATCGGCAACAATTTTCCAGGTATCAGTTTTTTGTGAAAAAGAAAATAAAAAAGAAAATATAACTATAATAAAAGAAAATATTTTTTTCATAAGCCTGTATTTTAAAGATATTTAAATATAAAATAAATTGCTTAAACAGTTGGTTAATGTTTAAGATAATTACCAGATTGAAACACTGTTTCGCTATTTTGCATACCAGATAAATTTTTTATGAAAAAAATATTCATTGCATTGTTACTATTCTGTGGCCTGGCTGTTATTGCTGTATATGCCTTTATTCCTGCTAAAATTAATTTTACAGACACTGTTCTTATAAATGTAAAACAAACTAATGCGGACAGGTTTTTAACAGATGAAACCCAGTGGAATAAATGGTGGCCAAAAGAAGATAATAAAAATGAGCAAGCTGGATTTAACCCAAATAAAACAAACTATTCCTATAAAAATTATTTGTACCTGGTAAACCTGCAAATGCTGACAGGTGACAGCATCATTATTAAAAATGATGCACTTACGATAAACAGTCTACTATATATTATTCCTGTAAACAATGATTCTATATCACTTCAATGGACCGTCGAATCTACCTACACTACTGATCCATTTAAAAGATTTAAAAATTATTTACAGGGGAAACAACTAAAAAATAACACCGCATATCTTTTAGAACAAATGAAAAAATTTTTAGAAAATAAAGAAAAGGTTTATGGTATGCGCATAGACGAAGAAATAGTTAAGGATACTTTTTTGATAGCGACAAGATATTCCTCAAACAATTATCCTACCACTAATGAAATTTATGACCTTATTAAAAATCTACAAGACTACGTATCAAAAAACGGCGCAGTAGAAACAAATAAACCGATGCTTCATATAATAGCAGACAGCGGCCACTTTAAAACAATGGTTGCCATCCCGGTAAACAAAGTTATTCCTGAAAATAAAAAATTCCTTTTTAAAAGAATGGTGCCAGGTAGAATTTTAGTAACCGAAGTAAAAGGAGGCGAGACGCTTACTACTTACACGATTAAAACAATAGAGAAGTATATGAATGATTACCATTTACAGTCTCCGGCTATTCCGTTTCAATTACTAATTACAGATAGATCAAAAGAGGCTGATACAACAAAATGGATCACCAAAATTTATTACCCCGTGATGTAATTATTCATCAGTAGAGGAAAAAGCAAATGGGCTTCTTTAAAAATAAGTCTATTTAAATTTTATTATCATTGCACTATCACTGTTTCTTGCAATAACATAGGCCTGCTGTTTACCAATGTTGATAGGCTTTATATGCCGTACCTGTCCTTTTATTGCCAACCCATTTATTGTTTCGCTACTAAAGTTTCCATTTCCTTTATTGACCAGTATGGTTCCAAAATCTGCATCATACCTGCCCATCTCAATATTGTTATCATAGTAATTACCTAACAACAGTATATCAGGTAAACTATCGTCATTTGCATTTATTATTACCGCATCTTTAAATGGAGATAGCTGTGCTTCCATAGGTAACGCATGTGTTTCAAAATTAAGACCGCCTTTATTAATAAGTATAGCATTGGAAAAATAATCTGCTTTCAGCTGTTCTGCTTTATCAAGTTTACTTTGGGTAAATAATTGACTGGCACTTGCCCTGGCAAAATCTTCTGCATAAATAAATTTCTTTTTAAGAACAGGAATTTGTTTTTCCAGTTCAGCTTTATTTGCAAACGGAATTATCTTTCCATCAAGATAATAAGTTATCGCCTGCTCTTTTTTACCATTGTCATCAAAATCATTATAATATAATTGAACCGGCTCTTTTTCCGATGCTTTCATTAGCCGGTTGTTTAATCCAAGATTACCAATAATAAGATCAATGTCTCCATCATTATCTATATCACACGGTAACATAAAATTCCACCAGCCTTTTTTATCTGTCAATTCTTTTTTAGTAAATTTTCCATGATCATTTATAAAAGCTACAATGCCCCCCCACTCCAGCGACAGCAATAGATCTTTATCACCATCTTTATCAATATCAAACCACAAAGCCTGGGTTACAAACCCTACATTAGCTAAGCCCTGAGCATATTGTTCCGTGACATCTTTAAATTTCCCGGTTTTATCATTCAACAAAAGGTATGATTGAGGTACCTGTCCATACGCCCATGGTACTACCCTTCCCCCAATAAACAAATCCATAAAACCATCTCCATTAAAATCATAAGGCACAACACACGATGCTGTTAAATAAAGACTATTAAATGCATTCTCAAGCTTGCTAAAATTTGCTTTACCATCATTTAAATAAACCCGTGGTGTATTGTGGCTATCATTTCCGTAAAACTCATTTCCTCCACTTGCTATTACAAGGTCAGGATTACCGTCATTATTTACATCTGCAAAGCAGGCGTCTACATTTTCGTAGATGCTGTCTTTATCTAAAACAGGCTGAGAACTTTTAATAAATTTACCGGAAGACTGTTGTAAAAATATAGCCGCTTTTTTATCTCTTGAAGAGCCAATAAATATATCATCAAGGCCATCATGATTTATGTCGCCGACGGCAAGAGCAGGGCCCTCTGTTGAAACCATGTGTGGTATCAGGGGTTCCCGGTCAAACTCTACAAAACGATTTTCTTCATGCAGGTAATTAAATTCAACATCTTTTGTGATATCGATCATTTGCTTTGTGGAATTTTTATAATGATCTGTTAACGTTTGATAATTAAATGCCGGGAGATTTTTCTGATATGAAAAATTTATTGAGGAACTATCCAGTGGTAACTTAATTGCCTGGAAACTATTATCAGGCCATATTAAAAACATGGAATCAATTTTAGTTTTAGCTAACCCAATAAGTATTGGTATTTCCATACTGGACATAAATCCTTTCACCGGGTATTTGTCATAGGTCCTGATTTCTTTACCGGCATAAACAATAACCTTAGCACCAATAGCATTTATATTTTGTGGAGGGCCTTTTAATTTTACCTGCAGGGAAGATGCATTTTTTGCTGACTCATTAGTCTTATTTTCATACACTAACGCAGTAGCATCAATGTTATTTGTTACTATATCCAGGTCACCATCATTATCCAGATCTGCATAAACAGAACCGTTGGAAAAAGTTGGCAGGCTTCCTTCAACCCGGTTTTCTTCATCGGTAAAAGAAAGGCTGCCATTATTTTTATAAAATTTATTTGGCAGTTTTATTTCAGGAAATTTATTTATCAGGGCCATGTCTTTTTCATCAACATCATTTTCGTGAATTTTTTGTTGCACTTCTCCATTGGAGATAAAATTGATATAATCAATATCATTCATCCGCTTGGGAATACCATTGGATATGAATAAATCTTTCAGCCCATCATTATCAAAGTCTACAAATAAGGGCGCCCAGCTCCAGTCTGTGGCTGCTACGCCACTGTATAATCCAACTTCGCTGAATAATCCATTTCGCCTGTTTAACTGTAGATTATTGCGGGTGTATTGATGTGAATAGCCGCTATTTATTTTAAAATTAAAAATATCATATGCATCTTCTCCCAAAGATCTTTTTAAAATGTACGGATCGGAAGGCAGCATATCCATAGAAATGATTTCGGGGTAAGCATCATTATTTATATCTGCCACATCAACCCCCATAGAAAACTGGCTGGTATGCATCAGCCGCTGTTCTCCTTCTTCTTTAAAAGTGCCGTTTTTTTGATTGATGTAGAGATAATCATTTTCATGAAAGTCGTTTCCGATGTAAATATCCGGGTAGCCATCCAGGTTAATATCTGCAATACAAATGCCCAACCCGTACCCTATAGCAGTGCTTTGTATGCCGGTTTGCTTTGTAACATCAGTAAAAACTGTTCCATCATTCCTGTAAATTCTATCCCCGGAAAGTTCATTATATGTTCCCAGGAAATCTGCCCGGGGTTTAAAAGTTCCGTTTTGATGTACTGAATGATTCAATAAAAACATATCCAGGTCGCCGTCATTATCGTAGTCAAAAAATGCAGCCTGAGTGCTAAACCCGGAAAAATCCAGGCCATATTGATGTGCTTCATCTTTGTAAACCGGTACTCCATCTTTAATACCCTGGCAAATCAATAATTGATTCCTGCTCTTTAATATATCATAATTTCCAACCCTGCAAACATAAATGTCCAGCAATCCATCATTATTAATATCCACTACAGAAACACCCGTAGACCAGCCGCCGTCTTCCGGAATTTCTGCATCTTTTGTAACATCTTTGAAATTTAATTTTCCCTCGTTCAGGTAAAGTTTATTCTGGTGCTGATTGGAGGCAAAAAATAAATCGATTAAACCATCATTATTAAAATCCCCGGCACCGATGCCACTTCCATTATAAAAATACATGTACTTAAAAAGATTAAAATCTTTTTTATATGACAGGTCATTGCTAAAATCCAAACCGGTTCGCTTGCTGTCAAGCGTTACAAATAAAGGCGGCTCCTTCGGCTTAGATTTACATGCAGACAGAAGAAAAGTAAGCGGCAAAATCCCTGCAATAATTATATAGCAATATCTTTTCAGCATTATATTTTTTTATGCTTTCTATTATTTTTGTATTTGGTACAAAGCAGGTAATTCATTATTTCTAACAATAAGAATATAGCGTTTATCCTTGGCCTTTATTTCTTTAATATCCTTTATCTCTCCCGGCAGGCTTAAGCCGGATTTATTTGATTCCACATATTCAAAACTACCTTTTCCATTGTTTAAAAGAACACTGCCATAACTAGCATCCAGTCTCCCAAACTGTGGTGGAAAACTAAATTTGTTTCCACCGATTATTATATCAGGTCTATTATCATGATTGATATCAGTGCAGCACACGGCATTAACACTGGAAATTTGAAGCATCGCAGGCAATTTTTTTACAGTAAAACTTCCGTTGCCATTATTTATAGCAATCACTGAATTGCAATAATTAATTTTTTTCACTTCTGCTTTTTCTATAAGGTCTTTACCAAATAATTCCTGTATAGATTTCCTGGCATAATCACTGTTCTTTAAATTTTGCTTTTTCAATGCCGGAAACTGTTCTGTAAGATCACGCTTTAAAAAAACAGGCATATCTTTTTCACCTATGGTTTGTGTTATTACCTGGTCTATAGAACCGTTCTGATCAAAATCATTTAACCACATTTTTACCGGTTCCTTTTCAGTGGGACGCAAATAAAAATTCTCACCAATATTTCCCAGGATCAAATCTTGTTTTCCATCAGCATTAACATCGGCTGCGGCTACTGTTTGCCAGCAGCCAAACATATTTGCAAGATTGGTATGCTGAAGCTCTTCAAATTTATTTCCTGTATAAGAAAATACTTTCGGGGACATCCATTCTCCCACCACTATTAATTCTTTTTTATTATCTCCAGCCACATCAGCCCATACTGCCCCCGTAACCATCCCCAGGTGGGCAATAGCCGGGTTCATCTTAGAAGTAACATCAGTAAAATGTCCATTACCATCGTTTTGATATAAATAACTTGTGGGAGTAGCACCATACGAAAAAGGAACACTTCTGCTGCCTACAAATAAATCCACATCTCCATCGCCATCAAAATCATTTGCCACAGCTATTGAAATATTCATATCGTTATTTGGAAAAGCCTGGGCATCTATTTCAAAATTTCCTTTGCCATCATTTTTATACAACCTATGTTGTACTTCCCTACCCGGGGGCTGAACATTGTTGCCGCCGGAACCAATAAATAAATCCAGGTCGCCATCTCCATCGCAGTCAAAAAATAAAACAGCTACATCTTCAAAATCTGCATACTGTTTAAAAACCGGTTCTTCTTTTTTTACAAAGCCAGAAGGGGTCTGAATGTATAATTGTCCCGCCTGCCCTTTGGCACCCCCGATATAAAGATCTTCCAGTCCATCGGCGTTTACATCTCCTTTAGCTATTTGAGGTCCTTCCCGTGATAACATTTCGGGCAGGTTTCTTTCATAATAATAATCTACATAATCATCTTCTACATGCTTTTCCATTTGTGTAGATACCTGCTGCAACAATGGTTTATTTAATGGTGGGCTATCATCATAAATAATTCCTTTCTGCAAGGGTTGCGCTAATTCATATAGCTTATTTATTTGCGGATGATCATATTTTGAGTAGGTCCGGTCTGGCCAGATAACGATCAGGGAATCTATCGTTGTTTCTTTTCCTAATCCTATTATTTGTTTATAATCTACCGCCGATTGAAACCCACGCACAGGAACCACTTCACGATAATATACCTGGCCATTTTTATAAATTTTTATTTTACTACCGATAGCGAAAGTATTTTGTCCTTTACCTTTCAGCTTCACTGCAATAAAATTATTTTTATTCTGCTCCCGGGAATAATTACGGTAAATAAAAGCGGGTTGATTTTCGTTGTTGATAACCAGGTCCAGGTCGCCGTCATTATCCAGATCGCCGTAAGCGATGCTATTGGAAAAACTAGGTTTTGAAAAGCCCCATAATTTGCCTACATCTGTGAATTGTAAATTTCCCTGATTTTGAAATACCATATTGGGCAAAGCGGTAACTGGGAGATGTTTCAAGACTTCATCCATCTCTTCTTTTTTGCCAGTCTCCTGCATTTTTTTATACACATCATTATATAAAAAATCTAAAAAATCCAGGTCACCTAAATCTTTATTAATGCCGTTACAGATAAAAATATCATTCAGACCGTCATTATCTGCATCAAACATTAATGCGCCCCAACTCCAGTCTGTGGCAGAAACACCGGAATAATTACTGATATCGGAAAAAGTTCCATTACCGTTATTCAATTGAAAACAATTTTTTACAAACTGATGGTAAAGACCGGCTTTTTGTTTACTATTATACAAATCGAAATTATCAAAAGTGCCGGTAGTTTTTAATCTATAATCATCTTCCGGTTTCATATCAGTAGTTAATAATTCCGGGTATCCATCATTATTAATATCTGCAAGATCGCTGCTCATAGATGACATACTTGTTTGCTGCAGCCTGGCTTCCAGCTCATCTTTAAAAGTGCCGTTTCTTTGATTGATGTATAAATAATCTTTTTCAATAAAATCATTCCCTACATAAATATCCGGGTACCCATCCCCGTTAATATCGCCAACAGAAACTCCTAAACCAAAGCTCAGCAATCCCGTATGCAAACCGGCATCTCTTGTAACTTCTTTAAAATGCCCGTTATCATTCCGGTACAAATGATTGCCACCGGCTTTTAAATTATCTGGTACATTCCATTTTGAAATATCAGCATCTCTCATGCCCGCATAATTTAAAGAGCCAAAAGGAATCGGGCTATTATTGACAATGATACAATCCAGGTCGCCATCCATATCATAATCAAAAAAAGATGCCTGGGTGCAATAGCCGGAAATATCTAAACTATATTTAGCTGAAGATTCTGTAAAGCTGAGATCATGATTATTAATATATAATTTATTTTTTCGGTTACCATCATTAATATGCCCGGAATTGCAAACATAAATATCCAGCCACCCATCACCATTTACATCCGCCATTGTAACGCCGGTGCTCCACATGCTGTCTTGCTTAAGGCCTGCCTGTTTAGAGATATCATCAAACTTCCAATTGCCTCTATTTAAAAACAATTTATTTTCGCCCATGTTGGATGTTAAAAAAACATCTGCCTTTCCATCATTATTAATATCTCCGATAGCTACTCCTCCACCATTATAAAAATTTCTGTAAAGAAAACTATTGTCTTGTTTATTGTCAGTAACCGTATTTTGAAAATTTATCCCGCTGCTATCTACCAGGCGAAATAAAGCATCATCAGGAAGCGATTTTTTTTTACAGGAAGTACAAAACAGGAATGGTGTAAAACATGCCAGGAGAAAGAAAATAACTATTGATTTATCTTTAAATATATAATGAGCATTTTTTTCCAGGTCTTTTGTTTTTAGATGATACATACTGTTAGCCTCCGATTACCGATATTATTTTTTTAATTGATACAACACGGGAAACTCATCGTTTTGCAGAATAAGTAAATACTGTTCTTCTTTACCCCTAATTAATTTAATATCTCTTATTTCTCCCCGAAGATTAATTCCTGATCTTGCAGGCTCAATCCAATCAAATTTCGCATTTCCATTATTGATGAGCACATCGCCATAACTGGCATCTAGCTTACCGAATTGTGGTGGAAAATTAAAGTTGTTACCACCCAATATTAAATCCTTTTTATTATCATTATTTATATCAGCTGCATAAACCGAATTTACACTGGATAGTTGCAGTTGAACAGGTAATTTTTGTATGGTAAAATTTCCGTTACCATTATTAATAGCAATAATAGAGCTGCAGTAATTAAACTTTTTTACAACAGCGTTTTCTATTAATTCTTTTTTAAATAATTCCTGTAACGTTTGAGTAGCATAATCCTTATGTTTTAAATTTTGCTTTTTCAAACCAGGAAACTGATCTACCACTTCCCTTTTTAAAAATACAGGTTTGTCTTTTCCATCAACTGTGTAGGTAAGCACTTTGTCGGAGGTGCCGTTTTGATTAAAATCATTGATCCATAACTTTACCGGGTGTGCTGAATCAGGATGCAAATAAAAATTTTCGCCAATATTTCCAAGAATCAAATCTTCTTTTCCGTCGCCATTTAAATCTGCAGCAGTAACGGTTTGCCACCATCCAAATAAACTATTGAGATTAGATTTTATTTCTACAAAATGATCACCGGTGTAGGAATAAATATGGGTGGCCATCCATTCCCCGGTTATGATCAATTCTTTTTGCGAATCGCCTGTAACATCTACCCATACAGCGCCCGTAACCATACCAATGTGGGCAATATCAGGATTTTTTAATTCTGCAATATCTTTAAAATGTCCGTTGCCATCATTCAGGTATAGATAACTTGTGGCCGAAGAACCGTACTCCCTTGGAACATTTCTACCGCCTACAAAAAGATCCAGGTAACCATCATGATTAAAATCGTAAGCTGCGGCCACGCCAATATCCATATTGTTTAGTGGAAATGCTGCTACATCAATAGTAAAATTTCCTTTGCCATCATTTTTAAATAACCTGTTTTGTATTTCCCTGCTACCGGGTGTGTTATTATTACCACCAGCACCAATAAAAAGATCCAGGTCGCCATCATGATCAGCATCAAAAAACAACACCGCTTCATCTTCAAAATCTGAGAATTGCTCAAAGCCTTTTTCAATTTTTTTTATAAATGTGCCTATGGATGTCTGTAAATATACCTGGCCTACATGTCCCTTTGCACCGCCGATAAAAATGTCCTCCAACCCATCAGCATTTACATCTCCGACGGCAGTTTTTGGCCCTTCCCTGGAAAGCATTTCAGGAATATTACGTTCATAATAAAAATCTTCATTTTCATCTTCATTATGTTTATCAAAATTATTTTTTACCGGAATAAAAAGTGTAGAAGAAACTGCATTTAATGCTACGTCGGTAACGGGCTTAAGATTGGTTGGTTGCTGAATGATTAATACGGTATCAATTGGGGGATGATAAAATGTGGAAATGGATCTATCAGGCCATATAATAACCATTGAATCTATATTGGTTCTTTTCCCCAAGCCGATAACCTGTTTATAATCTACCGAAGATTGAAAGCCCCGGCTTGGCATTACATCCCTGTTTAGGATTTGATTTCCTTCATACACTTTTATTTTGCTGCCAATGGCAAAAGTGTTTTTTTTATTGCCTTTTAAAAAAATACCGATGAAATTATTTTTATTTATTTCCCGTGAATTATTTTTATAAATAAATGCAGGTCCATTTTCATTATTTACTATTAAATCCAGGTCGCCGTCATTATCAAGATCACCGTACGCTGCCCCGTTACTAAATGAGGGTTGAGTAAATCCCCATGATTCGCCCACATCTGCAAACTGTAAGTTGCCAAGGTTTCTGAATGCCTTATTTAGCATGGGGTTTACCGGAATGTTTTTCAAAACTTCATCTATACTTTCTTTTCTACCGGTTAACACCATTTTTTTAGTTACATCATTTGCAAAAAAATCCATAAAATCCAGGTTAGTCACATCACGGTTTACGCCATTACAAACGTAGATGTCATTATATCCATCATTATCTGCATCAAAAAATAATGCGCCCCAACTCCAGTCAGTGGCGGAAACACCACTATAATTTGCAATATCCGAATAGGTGCCGTTTTTATTATTTAACTGCAAACAGTTCTTCATATATTGATGATAAAATCCGGATTTTAATTTGCTGCGGTACAGATCAATATTATCAAATGCACCGAGTGTTTTTAATCTGTAATCATCCCCGGGTAACATATCGGTAGTAAAAATTTCAGGGTATCCATCGTTATTAATATCTGCAATATCTGCGCCCATGGAAGAAAAACTGGTATGGCTCATACATTTTTCCAGGTCGTCTTTAAACGTTCCGTTCTTTTGATTGATATATAGATAATCTCTTTCGTAAGAATCATTAGCAACATAGATATCCGGGTAGCCATCCCCATTTACATCTGCAACAGAAGCGCCCAAACCAAAGCTTATCAAACTGCCATGGATGCCGGCTTGCTGTGTTACCTCAGTAAAATGGCCATTGTTATTTTTAAATAAATGATCGCCTCCACCTTTTAAAAATTCAGCTATCGGCCATTGACCATCAGGAAGATCCCGCCGATTAGAATTATTAAGCGTATTAACCGGCATGGGACTATTGTTGATCATAAAACAATCAAGATCTCCATCCATATCATAATCAAAAAAGGAAACCTGCGTAGTATAGGCGGAGATATCTAACCCATATTTTGCTGCAGACTCTGTAAAGCTGAGATCATGATTATTGATGTATAATTTGTTCTTTCTATTCCCATTGGTCATATGGCCTGAATTACAAACATAAATATCTAACCACCCGTCGTTATTAATATCTACAAAGACAACCCCTGTACTCCACATACTATCCTGTTTCATTCCAGTCTTAGCCGTAATATCTTCAAACTGCCAATTGCCCTTATTTATGTAAAGTTTGTTTTCGCCCATGTTAGAAGTAAACATTACATCTGCCTTACCATCATTATTAATATCTCCTAATGCTACACCCCCACCATTATAAAAATTACGAAAATAAAAACTGTTCTCTAAAGGACCATCTCCAACTTTATTGTTGAATTTGATACCGCTTGTTTCTATTAATTCAAAGATAGGTTTTGCATTATCCTCTTTATGCTTACAGGAAAAGGTAAACACAGAAAGAAAGAAAAAAAGAAAAAGTGAAAAATTTTTCATCATAAAGGAAAGGCTATTAAAATTGCTTATAGCATTAGTATGAAGAAAGGTCATTGTAACAATGACCTTTCAAGGAAAATATTTTATATGATGCAAATCTATTTAATATCCTGCATTTTGAAGTAAATTAGGATTAGCGGCCACCTGCCCGTTCGGAATTGGGAATAACAAATATTTTGGATCACTTGCATCAGGCTTTTCCTGCATTGGCTGAAGAAACTTACCAAATCTTATAAGATCTTGCCTTCTGAAAGTTTCAAGATACAGTTCCCTTCCTCTCTCATCAATCATATTGTCTAATGTGAGCGATGCAAGACTAGAGGCTCCCCTGTTGGTGCGTAAATTATTTACAAGTGTCAACGCAGGTCCAGCATTATTAGAACGTAATAGTGCTTCAGCTTTCATTAAAATTACATCTCCAAGCCTGAAATAGACATAGTCATTGTCAACGTTACCATTATCATCAAATTGGAAATCAATTGGATACTTAAATGCACGAATACCTGTAACCTCTAAATTATTACCGAGTTCAATACTCTTAACTTCAGGAGTAAATGATAAAGGTGCACCAGTTCTATCTTTTAAAACG
>JBDUCK010000263.1:0-4932 GCA_040003485.1 Ferruginibacter sp.
GCATAAGCAATACTTAAAAGCTGCGGTTCTGTATAGGCTGTATTAAAAAAGGATATACCAACCGGAAGTTCGTGAATAAATCCCATGGGCAAAGTAATATGCGGATAACCAGCCATGGCGGCCGGGCCAGACATTGAATTACCTGTGCGGTAATCTCCATTCACCAGGTCTATACAGCCTGCCAAACCGCTGGTAACGCCACACAAAGCATCCAGGTTATTCTGTTTTATGAGATCAGCAATTATTACCCGGGATGAAAGGACTTTTGCCAAAGCATCTTTATATTCTTTATTATTCAGGTCACCTTTTTCATTACTTGCTATCAATGTCTCTTGCTTAAAATAAGGCATAGCAGTGCTTTCATTTTGCCTGTTGAAGGCAATCACTTCTTCCAATGATTTCATTTTGGAATTTGCACTAGATAAGTAACGGTTAACACCATCTTTAAACTCGTATAGCAGTACGGTGAATTCTGCAATTCCAATATCAGCAAGCGATTTTATAATGTCTAATTCAACAATTGTTGCCCCCTGGTTTTTAATGAGATCAATTGCCTGCTGAAATAATGCTACAACTCCTTCATGGCCTTTTAAGTGAGATTTTTCTATGCCGATTTTCTTTCCTTTTAAACCATTGCTATCTAAAAACTTTGTATAATCTTTAAAGGATTTATCCCTGCTTTCGTTGGTAATTGCGTCAGATTGGTCAACCCCTGTTAATGCGCCTAATAAAATAGCAGCATCTCTCACCGTTCTTGCCATGGGGCCCGCAGTATCCTGTGTTGCAGAAATGGGAATAATGCCCGACCTGCTCCATAAACCAACAGTTGGTTTAATCCCGACCAAACCATTTATTGAAGCCGGCGAAACAATAGAGCCATTTGTTTCCGTGCCTATCGCTATGGTACAAAGATTAGCCGAAGTTGCTGCGCCGGAACCTGCACTTGAGCCTGACGGATTTCTATCAAGAACATAGGGTGATTTTGTTTGTCCTCCTCTGCTACTCCAGCCACTGGTAGAGCGGCTTGAGCGAAAGTTAGCCCATTCGCTCAGGTTAGTTTTACCAAGCAGTATGGCACCTGCATCTTTCAGGAGCTCTATGATATATGCATCCTTTGAAGCATAATTTCCTATTAATGCGAGTGCCCCTGCAGTAGTCATCATTTTACCGGCAGTATTAATATTATCTTTTACCAGTATCGGAATGCCGTGAAGAGGTCCTCGTAATTTGCCCGCTTTTCTTTCCATATCTAGTGACCTGGCAACCTGAATAGCATCAGGGTTTATTTCAATAACTGCATTTAGCCCGGGGCCCTTTTTATCAATATCTACTATTCTTTTCAGGTACATTTTTGTAATGCTTTCAGAACTTAACTGGCCCTTATTCATTTTTTGTTGCAGTTCATCAATGGTAGTTTCAGACAATTTAAAATCATCATTTAAAAGAGATTGTTTATTGCCGCCGCTCTTAGTAGCTTCAGTGAAAGAGCTTATGCCCGCTGTTGTAAGAACAAGACTGGTTAGTGAGCTGTTGTGTAAAAACTTTCTGCGATTCATGTTTTATTATTTATTAGTTTATATTTTTTAAATATGAGACAATAACCATTTAATTTAAAAATGGTTTTTATCCATCAGGTATTTTTTTTATTAAAAGCGTTAGTGTAAAGTATCCTTGGTTTGTCAGTAGTCAAAATCTAAAAGTCTCAAAAACTAATAATTAGTTATTAAAAAATTATTTCTTCTTCACTATCTCTGCAACAATCTTCACCGCATGTTCCCTTGAATTTTCAATGAAGAGAGTATGCGTATCCATGCCACCACAGATTACACCGGCAAGATAGATCCCTTTTATATTGGTCTGGTGGGAATCATTGCTGTAAGCAGGTTTGCGTACAGCATCATCTGATAACTGTATACCAAGCTCTTCCAGGAAAGAAAGATTAGGCTGATAACCCGTCATGGCAATTACCCAATCGTTGGCGATGGTAACAATGCCATCAGGAGTATTTATATCCACTTCTTTTTCTCTTATTGCCGCAATGGTACTTTTAAAATATGCTTTTACAGAACCTTCATTAATGCGGTTCACTATATCCGGGCGTACCCAGTACTTTACTCTTGGCCCCACTTCTGCCTCACGGATCACCATAGTTACTTCAGCTCCTTTTCTAAAAGTTTCCAGGGCTGCATCTACACCTGAATTATTTGCGCCCACCACCAGCACTTTTTGAAACGCATAAAAATGCGGGTCTTTGTAATAGTGTGTCACTTTGGGCAATTCTTCACCAGGTACATTCAGCAAAAAAGGAATATCATAAAAGCCCGTAGCAATGATGATATTGCTGGTTGTATATTGCCAGAGAGAAGTAGCTACTTCAAAACCAGTTTCCTGGTTTTCAACTTTTAGTACTTCTTCAAATAAATTAATATTAAGCGATGCTGCTATGGCCACCCGGCGGTAATATTCCAAAGCCTCACTACGACTGGGTTTAGGACTGTTGCTTACAAAAGGCACCCCGCCGATCTCCAGCCTTTCAGAGGTTGAAAAAAAGGCCATGTTTACCGGGTAATGGTACAATGAATTTACGAGGCACCCTTTTTCAATGATAAGATAGTTGAGACATTTTTGCTTTGCTTCCAGCGCACAGGCCATACCGATAGGCCCACCGCCAATGATGATGATATCGTATAGATTTTTATTTGCCATCAGCAAATTTACTTATTGCTTTGAGGATTGTTTATTTTTACGCCGGGGCCCAAAGTTGTGCATTATTATAAGTAATAAATTTATTACCTTTAAAAAATGAAATCCAGCGAACTGGTTAGGCTGCTTAAAAAGGATGGATGGTTTATCATAAGACAATCGGGCAGCCACATAATTTTGGAACATCCCGTAAAATCGGGACAAATTGTTTGCCCATTTCATGGTAGTCATGAAGTAGGTAAAGGGCTGGAGAAAAAAATTAAAAAAGATGCAGGGCTTAAATAAAAATTGTAGTATGAAAATTGAAATGATTGTTGAAAGCACGAAAACAGGTTACTCCGCGTATGCTGAAAAATACCCTGTTTATACAGTTGGCAATTCTTTGGAAGAACTTAAAACTAATATACTGGAAGCATTAAATCTTTATTTAGAAAAACAAGACAAATATATAACGGAAAAGGATTTGAAGATAACGCTGGATTTGCCTCAGTTCTTTGAGTTTTACAAAGTAATTAATGCATCAGCTCTCTCTGAAAGGATAGGCATTAACCAAAGCCTTTTGGCACAATATATAAAAGGCAATAAAAAACCTTCATCTACACAAACACAAAGGATTTTGAAAGGAGTTCAGCAAGTAGGAAAAGAACTGGCCGCTATACAGTTTATTCTTTAATGATTTTGACATTTATGAAATATTGAGGGATTTTCCTTAAACCCGTCCCCAATTTTCGCCGCTTTTTATACGGTACATCGTCATTTCACTTACACCATATTTCTCCGCCATTTGCTTATAAGTGAGTTTTCTTTTGGGATTGTTTAAAGTATCCTTAATGGTTTTTACCTGCGCAACACTAAGCTTCAAACCCTTGGTACGGCTGGCCTGCCGCTTTTTATAAGCAATTTTGTCCGGACTGTTTTGCTGGTGCCCGCTTACCTCTGCAATAGTTGCCCACTTAAGATTTTTATAAAGATTATCTGTTTTTTTATGATTGGTATGAATAACGTATTTATGCTTTGGCGATTTTTTGGTGCAGAATAATTTTGCCACTTCACGGTGGATATAAATAGTACCATTGCCGGTTTCTACATGCAGGTTTAATGTACGGTAACCCGAGGTTACAGAGCCATTCAAAAGCTTACCGTCTTTAACTACATCGTCACTGAAGCTTGCAGCCCGGCCATGATTGGAGACGGCATATTTTTTTCTCAGGAGCTTATGTCCGTTAAACTGAATTTGTTTCCAAACTTCTCCGGGATTTTTTTTAATCATTATAGTATGATTTGAAGGGATGAATGCATCTGCTAAGACCTATGTTATAAATATAATATCTTTTTTTACTAAGTAGGTATCATTTTTAAAAAATCTTCTTCAGTTAATATATTTATACCCTGAATTTTCTTTGCTTTCTCCAGTTTACTACCGGCATCATCACCTACAACCAGGTAATTAAGCTTACTGCTTACACCTGATACAATTTTGCCGCCGTTCTTTTCTACCATTTCTTCTGCATCAGTACGTTTTAATTTCATAGTGCCGGTAAATAAAAACGTTTGGCCGTTAAGGTTACCCCCGGTATTAGTATTCTTTTGGGCCTCCATCAATACGCCGGCTTCCTGCAGTTGCTTAAGCATTTTTATATTGTCTTTATTCCTAAAAAACTCAAATATACTTTTAGCTACTTTTACGCCTACATCATCCATTTGTTTTAATTCATCTTCGGTAAAAGTGGGGAAATCAAAAATATTTTTTACCACCTGTGCCAGGGCTTTTGCTGTTGTTTCCCCCACATAGCGTATTCCCAATCCATATATGAGCCGGTGCAGAGGCTGAGCTTTACTGGCTTCAATTGCCTGCATTAAATTCTCAATAGATCTTGCGCCAAAGCCTTCCTGCGATTTTATTTTTTCAAAATCGAGGTGATAAACAGACGGCACATCCGTAAGCAGATGCATTTCATAAAATTTGCGCACATTCGCTTCTCCAAAACTCCGGATATCCATTGCATCTTTGCTTACAAAATGTATGATCCTTTCTACTACCTGGGCTTTGCAATTAATATTAACACAACGCCACACCGCTTCGCCATCGGGCTTGTACAATGCATCATGGCATACCGGGCAGTTTTTTGGGAAGAGGATATCTTTTTCTTTTCCGGTCCGCAATTCCGGCAACGACTTTACAATCTGTGGAATTACATCGCCGCTTCGTTCTATTAAAATAGCATCGCC
>JBDUCK010000264.1:0-4925 GCA_040003485.1 Ferruginibacter sp.
TGTACGAAATGTTTTTAGGCCCGGTAGAAATGAGCAAACCATGGGATACCAAAGGTATTGAAGGCGTTCATCGTTTTTTACGCAAACTGTGGCGGCTGTTTTATGATGAGCAAAAAGGAAAGGTTTGGAATGAAGAGGCCCCTACCGATGCAGAACTAAAAATGCTTCATAAAACCATTAAAAAAATAGAATACGATACAGAAAATTTTTCTTTTAATACTGCTGTAAGTGCTTTCATGATCAGCGTAAATGAACTGGCAGAGTTAAAATGCCACAAGAAAGAAATCCTGGAAAAAGTATTGATTTTACTGGTGCCGTATGCGCCGCATATTGCAGAAGAACTCTGGGGCCGGTTGGGAAATGAGGGAACTATTCTTAATGCCTCATACCCTGTTTATGATGAAAAATTTTTGGTAGAAACGTCCAAAGAATATCCCATTTCTATTAATGGAAAAATGCGTGCCACCATAAAAATTGCAATGGATGCTGCACAGCCAGAAGTAGAACAGATCGTTTTGCAAAATGAAATAATTCAAAAGTGGCTGGAAGGAAAGGCACCAAAGAAAATAATTTTTGTAAAAGGTAAAATGATAAATGTGGTAGTAGGATAGAAAAACTGATAACGCTGATTAGACAGATAAAAAGCGGATTTGTTTTTACTCGTGTTTATTGATTTCATTCGTGGCAAAAAGAAATTGATTTTGCGCCTTTGTATTTTACCCTTTGCGCCTTTGCGTGAAATTTCTAAGGCAGGAAATATTAAACTTAAGTTTGTGGTATGATAGATACTAATAGGATTGTGGATATTTTACAAAATCATTCAAATGATTTTAGTACTGTCGTTCCGTTCAATAAGATCACCGATAAAATATTTGCCTTAGATCTTTCTAAAAACAACACAGCATTTACCGAAGCTATTTACAGCGATGAAGAAAAATTTGAAGCCTTCATCAGCAATGAAAGAAAAAAGCATAATGCCGCTTATCTAATCGGTGGCTACCGGGAACATCGGGAAATGTACCGGCGTAGCAACCTGTTCGATAAAAATACTGCTGATACAAATTACCTGAGAACAGAGCCACGCAGCCTGCACCTGGGCGTGGACGTTTGGGCAGATGCCGGTACAAAAATTTTTGCAGCGCTGGGTGGTATAGTGCACAGCTTTGCTTACAATAATAATTTTGGCGATTATGGTGCTACTATAATTTTACAGCATCAATTAAAAACATTCAACTTTTATACATTATACGGCCACCTGGCTTTAAAAAATATTGAAGGCTTGCGAAAAGGGAAATTCATCACCCGTGGCGAAAACTTTGCAAACTTTGGGCCGCCGGAAGAAAACGGCAATTGGCCACCGCACCTGCATTTTCAGATAATCCTGGATATGGGAATTAATGAAGGCGACTATCCCGGCGTTTGTAAATTAAGTGAAGCAGATAAATTCCTGCACAACTCTCCCGATGGCGATCTTATTCTAAAACTTAATCGTTTTCTTGATAAATAAATTAACAGCCAAAATCATTACCGTTAGTGAGTATTGCATTCTTTGAAATCAAATTGTAATTTTCGTTTTATAAATTCCCCCATATGCAACGACTCATCCAATCCCTTACGCTCATTTTATTTACCTGCTTTAGCTTTTCCGCCCCGGCGCAAAAAAAAAATGATACTGAATTTCAAAAAGGCTTTATCGTATTATTAAAAGTAAATAACGGCTTTGTTACTAATTTTCATTCCGCACCGGATCTGTACACCGGCGGGCTGGGGTTAAACCCGCAGGTAACAGCAATAGAGCACTGTTTGAGGCTAGGTGCTAATGCGGGATTTGCATACACCAACAAAAAATTCTCGGGCCTTTTCGGTCCCATGGCTGCATTAAAAATTAAAAATTTTGATCTCAAAAACCTGGCAGGTCTGGCTAATCTTCAACTGATAGCAGAAGCTAACTGGGGTACAGATAAACAACAGATGGCAGGCGGCGGCCTTGGCCTGGAAATCTTACAGAAACTGCAACTGAATTTTACCGCTCAGCGTGATTATAACCTGAACAGTTGGTGGCTGCAGGTACATATCGGCCTGCAGCTTAATAAAAAGAAGATACCCGCCGATGAATTTAATACTCCCAGGCACAATTGATACTTCACTCTCAATCATAAAACTGTTTTACGGCAGTAAAAATAATTTAAAAATTCAGCACAATGAAAAAAGCATTAGTAGTAAGTGGCGGCGGCTCCAAAGGTGCATTTGCCGTTGGTGTCATTAAACATCTTACCCAAAATTTCGACCTGGATTTTGAGGTAGTAGTAGGTACCAGTACGGGGTCATTAATTGCACCACTTGTTGCACTGAATAAAATAGATGACCTGGAAAAATTATACACTACCATTACAAACGATGATATTATTATAAAAGACAATCTTGGCAATCGCTTATCTGAAAATTCCATCTTCAGGGTTACACCACTTTGGGAGAAAATAAAAAGTATATATACCGATGATTTTTTTGCACAGCTTAATCAATCTGGCAAAGAAATTTATTTAAACACTACCTGTTTACAATCCGAAGAACTGGTAGTATTCACAAATGCAGTTGCACCAAAAGAATCAAATTATTATACCGTAAGAAAACTGGTGAGTGCAGATCATTTCAGGAAAGCCGTATTGGCATCGGCTTGCCAGCCCGTTTTTATGACGCCCGTAAAAGTAAACCTGGATGTGCCCGGTGAGCAAAATCCAAACTACCAGTTTGTAGATGGTGGCGTACGGGAGTATGCAGGTGTGCAGATAGCTATAGATGCAGAAGCAAAAGAAATATTTACCATCCTTCTTTCGTCTAAAAATCCCGGAAAAAATATAACCGAATACAAAACTATGTTTCCAGTTTTGGAACAAACCATTGCCATTTTTACAACCGATGTGGGCATGAATGATCTCGTTATTCCTTTTCAATATAATAACGCTTTAAAATATATTGATGCTGTAAAGAAGAAGATGGTAAGAGAGGGGGTAAATGCCAATGATATAAGCCGGTATTTTAACATAGAAGGCGGGGATAGCCTTTTTGAAGATAAAGTCCCATTGAAGATACACATCTTACAACCGGATACTCCCTTAGGTGGCGGCCCGGGAGGTTTAGATTTTATACCAGCAGATATGCGGTTAATGCTGACAAAAGGCCAAAATGCAGCGGCAGATTTTATTGCATCTTTAAATCCGGGAGAGGTAGATTGGGCGTAAATGAGTTATAAACAAAAGCATTCGTGAGTTGTTATTTGATGATTCATTGGAGAAGTATTTCATTTTACAATATTTAATACAAAATGCAGTTAACATATTATTGGTGTAAATGTTTACAAATTAAAGTTGTCACTCAGTAAAATATTATCTTTACACCGCAAATAATAAGCATGGAAATAAAACCAGGGCCACTTTTACAGGAAATAAATAATCCGCAGGACTTAAAAAAACTTGGTAAAGAACAGATGTACCAGGTGAGTGAAGAACTCCGTCAATATATTATTGATGTAGTTAGTGTATATGGCGGCCATTTTGGGGCCAGCCTTGGCGTGGTAGAATTAAGTGTGGCTTTACATTATGTTTTCAATACCCCTTACGATCAGTTGGTATGGGATGTAGGCCACCAGGCTTATGGCCATAAAATACTTACCGGCCGCCGGGAGGCTTTTCCTACAAATAGAAAATACCATGGGTTAAGCGGTTTCCCCAAACGCAGCGAAAGTGAGTACGATACATTTGGTGTAGGCCATTCCTCTACATCAATAAGTGCTGCGTTGGGTATGGCCATGGCCAGCTATTACAAAGGCGAAAAAGACAGGCAGCATATTGCGGTAATAGGCGATGGCGCTATGACGGCCGGTCTTGCTTTTGAAGCCATGAACCACGCAGGTGCAGCAAACAGTAATGTGCTGATCATACTGAATGATAATTGCATGAGCATTGATCCCAATGTTGGTGCCCTAAAAGAATATCTTACTGATATCACAACTTCTCATACCTATAATAAGGTAAAAGATGATGTATGGAAGTTACTCGGCAAATTGCCTGTAGGTAAAACTTTTTCACGGGCCATGGCTCAAAAATTAACGGATGGTTTAAAAGGAATGGTAAGCAGCAGCGCTAATTTATTTGAAGCTTTAAACCTGCGCTATTTTGGCCCTATCGATGGGCACAATATTACCAAACTGATTGATACTTTAAAAGATCTTAAAGATATTCCCGGCCCCAAAATTCTGCACATTAAAACCATTAAAGGTAAGGGCTATCAATTGGCAGAAAAAGACCAGACCACCTGGCATGCGCCGGGTTTGTTTGATAAAATAACCGGGCAAATAAAAAAGAAAACCTTCGATATTCTGCAACCCCCAAAATACCAGGATGTGTTTGGGCACACCATTATTGAGCTGGCAGAAATGAATGATAAAATAATGGGTATTACACCGGCTATGCCCAGCGGATCTTCTTTAAAATATATGATGGCAAAAATGCCCGACCGTGCTTTTGATGTAGGTATTTGTGAGCAACACGCCGTAACATTAAGTGCCGGGCTGGCTACGCAGGGCATGCGGGTATTCTGTAATATTTATTCTTCTTTTATGCAGCGGGCTTACGATATGGTTATACATGATGTAGCTATACAAAACCTGCCGGTAGTATTTTGTTTAGACAGGGCAGGGCTTGTGGGCGAAGACGGGCCGACACATCATGGCTGTTACGATATTGCTTACATGCGTTGCATTCCCAACATGATCATCAGTGCACCGATGAATGAAAAAGAGTTGCGCAACCTCATGTACACTTCACAGTTAGAGAGTACCAAAAATCCATTTGTTATTCGTTATCCCCGTGGTGAAGGTGTAATGCCCGAATGGAAAACGCCTTTTGAAGAAATACAAATCGGTAAAG
>JBDUCK010000034.1:0-16652 GCA_040003485.1 Ferruginibacter sp.
GTGTAACAGATTCTGTTGCAGAAGCATTGGCTTCAGAATGTTGAATGCCACTGCCTGCACTCATTATCTGTACGTCCCCTGCTTTTATAATGCCTTCGCCGCCGGTACTGTCTTTATGTTTTAATGCTCCTGTAAAAGGTATGGTTACAATTTCCATATTATCATGCGGATGCTTCGGAAAAGCTCCACCACCGGCAATAAAATCATCGTTCAATACCCGTAATAATCCAAAATGTACTTTTTCAGAATTGTGGTACCCACCAAAGCTGAAATAATGTGCAGGTTTCAACCAACCATGATCGGCCATGCCCCTGTCCGCTGCTTTATAAACTGTTGATTTCATAACAAATTAATTTTATTAATGTTTAAACATCAAACATAATACCAATAAAATACAACTGACATTTTAGCCAGATGATAAAACACGCCCGCCTCAACTGACGGGCATGGGTGACACGGGTTAGGTTAATAAAAACTGATTTAAAAAAAAGCCTCTAAAAAGAGGCATAAAAATTTATATGTGTACAAAATCCATTTGATCTGTGCCAGTCTTGTCCGTTCGTTGAGGCGGGCGTGCTTATATCTCCCTAATTTAAATGGCTGAAATCATCCGCAGTTAAAGTGATGCTTTCATCATCCTGCCTGTCTTCGTTGTACTCTATTATAAAATTATTTCTTCCTTCGCCGATAAGGATATGCAAAAATTTCTGCTGCACCAGTTCCAGCATATTCAGAAAGATAAAAATAGCATGAATGCGGTCTTCACACACTTCAAATATTTTTTCAAATGAAAGTGTTTTTTCTTTACGGCTCGTTTCCAGCATATATTCCCGAATGCCTTCCATGGTGTAGTTATACTGTAGCACTGTATGTACAGGCCGGTTATTTTTTTCGTGAAGGCGCTGTACTACTTTTTCAAAAGCCTTCATCAGCTTGAACAAAGAGACCGTTTGTATTTCTGTGCCTTCGCCGGCTTCTTCACGAATCTGTGATAACTCTTTATGAAGATTGCCTCTTTTTATCATCATCATCCTGGTGGCTTCCATTTCGGCCATCAGCGCACTGGCTTCCTTAAATTTTTTGTATTCAAGGATTTTATTTATCAATTCCTGGCGTGGATCAATCTCGTTTCCGGCAGCATCTATTTCTTTACGGGGCAATAACATTTTTGCTTTAATACGCATCAATGTGCTGATGAATAAAATAAATTCGCTGCTCAGTTCTATATTCAGTTTACCGGCGTCATGTATATGATCCAAAAAATCGTTGGTAATTTTTGTGATCGGAATATTATAAATATCCAATTCATCTCTTTCAATAAAAAAAAGCAGCAGGTCAAATGGCCCTTCAAACTGTTCCAGCTTTATCTGGTACGATGCGTTGGTCAAAATATATTTTTTACAAGGTTTAAGATTGTAAAAATAGGGGTTAGTTTTTAAAATTGTAAGCAAAACCTATCCCCATTAATTGCAGGATTTGTGGTGCCGGCCCCTTGCCTGGGTCAACGTTTTTTGTGTCGTCATCATAAATAATATCCAGGTTAAAATTAAAATTGATGTATTTGGTAATTTTTGCAGAAAGCACATTTGTCCAGTAAATATCAATATTCTGTGGATTGCTTTTGTAATTGGAAAAGAGATCAAGCTTTGTTTTGTAAGTAAAATTTTTGCCGAATTTCGTCATATAATCTGCAGAAAGAAAAGCGCCGAATTCCTGCTTGGCATTTTTACCGGCGGGCACGCCATATAAAGTTGCAATAAAATCATCCGGCACAATTACCCATCTTGCCGTAACCGGCGAAAGGAAAAGGGAGAAATTATCAATAGGTTTATAATCAAGGCCCAACGAAAGCACGACATAGGTTGGCATAAATGATTTTGAAGTAAGTGAGGCTGAATCGGCACCCACGCTGTTCTTAAAATAAGCATAGCCTTTTGAAAATTGTGAGCGCACATCCAGTAATGCTGCCACATCTAATTTTTTAGTAAGTGCATAGCCATATTTTGAAAGATACTCAAACCGGTCATTGGATTTTCGGTTACCCAGGCTCGTTGTGTTTACTACGCCGTAAGCCATGTCCAGGCTATTGTCCCATGAATATTTCCCTTTTTTATAAAATGCAAATAAGTTCAGGTAAGCATTCAGCGAAAAAGAAAATTTATCACCACCGGCACTCCAGTTGCTGAGTGATCCCTGGTTTACATTCAGGTTAAACAAACCACCTTTCTTCCAGTTTTTTAATATAGTATCAGCAACATTTTTTTTTATAGTTGCGCTTGCAGCCGCTTTTAAATCTTTTACAGTTGCATCCTGTGCATTTGCAAAGCAGAAGAAATTAATAAGCATTATCGGGAAAATTATTTTTTTCATGTGAATTAGTTTTATGTAAAAAGCTGTCATTATATATGACAGCTTTACAAAGATATTTATTTAATAAAAAAATTATTTTTTCAGTGCATCTCTTATTTCCATCAGCAATTTATCGGTAGATGATGGCTCTGCCGGTGGTGGTACGTCTTTTTTATTCATTGCATTTGCAACTTTAATAATTGAAAACAGTACCAGCGCAATTATAATAAATTTTATTACTGCTGATAAAAATTTAACATATTTTATAGCGCCCCACATCAGGTGATCAATATCAGCGGCACCTGCAGCTTTAAGCGCAGGCGTAAGAAGCAGTGGCGTAATAACATCATCTACCAATGAAGAAATTATGGCGCCAAATGCCGCTCCGATAATTACGGCCACAGCTAAATCTACAATATTGCCTTTTAAGGCAAAGTCTTTAAATTCTTTAATAAAACTCATACAATCAGGTTTTTAGTTTTTAAAACAGTTGCTTTAAGATACATAAATATTAAATTAAAAAACATTTTAAAAAAATTAATTATTCATTAACCTTTGCGCTTTAAAAAATTATAATTCTAATTAATTGAATAATAAATTTCTTAACTGGTTTATTTTTATTGTGCTTTCTTTTATCTGGGGCAGTAGTTTTATTTTAATGAAGGAAGGCCTTGTAAGCCTCACCGCTTTCCAGGTAGCTTCATTGCGGATTATTTCTTCGGGACTAGTGCTGCTACCTATAGCAATCAAGACATTTAGGGCAATACCGAAAAATAAAATTTTTACTATTTTTATGTCCGGCGTATTGGGTAGCCTGCTTCCCGCCTATTTATTCTGTGTTGCCGAGCAGGGCATAGACAGTGCATTGGCGGGTGTATTAAATTCGCTAACACCTATTTTCGTAATTATCTGCGGCGCTTTGTTTTTTAAAAATGCAGTAGCCGCAAATAAAATTGTTGGAATTTTTATAGCCTTTACCGGGAGTGTATTATTATTTTTAAGCCAGCCTGGGTTTGCGCAACACAGTAATGCTTTGTATGTTTCTTTTGTGGTATTGGCAACTATGTTGTATGGTTTTAATGTAAACATGGTACATCGCCATCTCAGTAATATACCTTCAGTGAGAATTGCGGCTTTGGCTTTATCGCTGAATGCAATTCCTGCGCTGATCGTCTTGTATTTTACCGGTTATTTCAAACTGGATTTTTCCAGTAATACCATCTTACTATCCACAGCATACTCTTGCATATTAGGCATTTTCGGCACTGCCGTGGCGACAATTCTTTTTTATATTTTGCTAAAAAGAGCCGGCGCTGTATTTGCTTCTATGGTTACGTACGGCATACCCATTGTTGCCATTATGTGGGGAGTAATTTATGGTGAACAGGTTGGCTGGATACAGGCAGGCTGCCTCGTAATTATTTTACTTGGAGTATACGTAGTAAACCGCAAAATTAGCCCTAATTAAATATTAGTTTTTTCTTTACGCCCGGGTAATGGTCAAAGAAAACAATTTCTTTTTTGCGCTCATCTATTATTGCTTTGCTACCTAAAAGTTCTAATCCTTTTTTATTGTAAAATTCCAGGAAAAGCGTATCGCCAACTTTAGTGTATTTGCCCGGGTACCTCGTATTTTTTACACTGTCAAATAACTGGCGGTAAAATTCAAAAAAATTATTTTCTTTTATCTCAAAATAAGAATCATTTAAATCTGCTACTGATTTAAAACTCATCTGCACTTTTGATGCTTCAAATAGCGGTTTATCTTTGTTGAATTTATTAGAAGACGAGCAGGAAAAAAATACTATACAACTAACTAAAAAAAGAGAACAGGTATATTTCATAATAAAAATTTGAAGCTATTGCCGGTAAAAATATGTTTATTTAATTTGTTACAGAGAAAGCCCGCTAATGCTCTGATGTTGAACGGAGCGTCGCCACTTCTGATCAACCAGGGAACTAAAAGCTGGCCTCAAAAAAACCTTTATTCTGATTTTTAAATATAACCTTCAAACCTTACCTTTGCGGCTCAAAATTACACCTTATATATTTTAAATATTTGTTATGGCCAATACAGGTAAAGTAAAATCCATCATTGGGGCAGTTGTAGATGTGCAGTTTGATAATGATTCCAAACTTCCCGAAATTTTAAATGCTCTTGAACTTACCCGTGATAACGGGGATAAATTAGTGCTGGAAGTACAGCAGCATTTGGGAGAAGATAGCGTAAGAACCATTGCGATGGATGGTACCGAAGGCCTTGTTCGTGGTACAAAAGTTACTGATACCGGTAAACCTATTGCTATGCCGGTTGGCGATGCAATTAAAGGCCGCCTGTTTAATGTAACCGGCGATGCTATTGATGGTTTGCCCCAGGTGAGCAAAGAAAATGGCCGCCCGATACATGCCAAGCCCCCATTATTTGAAGACCTTAGTACGGCCAATGAAATTTTATTTACCGGTATTAAAGTTATTGACCTGATTGAGCCTTATGCAAAAGGTGGAAAGATCGGATTGTTTGGTGGTGCAGGTGTGGGCAAAACAGTTTTGATACAGGAACTGATCAACAATATTGCAAAATCATACAGTGGTGTTTCAGTGTTTGCAGGTGTAGGCGAAAGAACCCGTGAAGGAAATGATCTAATGCGTGAAATGATTGAAGCCGGCATTATGAACTACGGCGAAAAATTTAAGCATAGCATGGAAGAAGGTGGCTGGGACCTGGCTTCTGTAGATATGGAAGGCCTTAAAGAGTCCAAAGCAACTTTCGTGTTCGGACAAATGAACGAACCGCCGGGCGCAAGGGCTCGGGTGGCTTTGAGCGGATTAACCATTGCAGAATATTTTAGAGATGGCGAAGGCGAAGGACAGGGAAAAGACATTTTATTTTTCGTAGATAATATATTCCGTTTTACACAGGCAGGGTCTGAAGTATCTGCTTTGCTGGGCCGTATGCCAAGTGCGGTGGGTTATCAACCAACACTGGCAACAGAAATGGGGCTGATGCAGGAACGTATTACTTCTACAAAAAATGGTTCTATCACTTCGGTGCAGGCGGTATATGTACCTGCCGATGATCTTACCGATCCGGCGCCGGCTACTACGTTTGCTCACCTGGATGCTACTACTGTATTGAGCCGTAAGATTGCCGATCTGGGTATTTATCCGGCGGTAGATCCACTGGATAGCACTTCAAGAATTTTGACTGTAGCGATAGTTGGTGAAGAGCATTACAATACTGCTGATAATGTAAAATTAATTTTACAACGATATAAAGAATTGCAGGATATCATTGCCATTCTTGGTTTGGATGAGCTGAGCGATGAAGATAAGCTGGTAGTATCAAGAGCCCGTAAAGTACAGCGTTTTTTAAGCCAGCCTTTCTTTGTGGCCGAGCAATTTACCGGTTTAAAAGGAGTGTTGGTGCCGATAGAAGATACGATCCGTGGTTTTAATGCAATAATGAATGGAGAAGTAGATGAATATCCTGAAGCTGCATTTAACCTGGTAGGTACCCTGGAAGATGCGATTGAAAAAGGTAAAAAATTAATGGCAGCTGCACAGGCGTAGAAACCCCTGACCCCTAAAGGGGAACCAAGGATGTGTCTGTATCTGAGTATAGAAAGTTCTTTTAATAGATAGTTTAAGTTTTTTATTTAACACACATTGGTAATTCTATTCAAAATCGTTGTGTCACTCACTTGTACTATAGGTTCTTTATTCAACAACTTTAAATTCCAGACTTTTCAATTTTTAAGAAGCTTTGTTTATTTTATAATCTTTAAATCTAAGTTCTCCGCCGCGGCGGAGACAGCGGCATGACTTTAGAAATATTAACACCCGAGCGTAAAATTTTCAGCGGCGATGTATATGGCGTGCAACTGCCGGGCATTAGCGGTTTATTTGAAGTATTAGACAAACATGCACCACTGGTAAGTGCATTAAAAGCTGGTAAGCTTAAAATATTAAAAGATAAAAGCAATACTGCTTCCTACACAATTCAAAGTGGTTTTGTAGAAGTGCTTAATAATAAAACTACAGTGTTGGTAGAAGGTGCTGAAGAAGTATAAAAATAAAGAAAGTTTATAATGTTGAGCCTGTGCAATTTGCATGGGCTTTTTTAATTCTAGAAATTTACCTTATTCGTGTAATAAAATCCTGGCTTTAAAACTGTTTCTTTACCTGCACAAAACTCCAGGCGCAAAATGGAGCTGCCAATAATAATAAAAAACCCCACCAGCATTCAGTAATTATAAAAAGGGTAACCGCTGCCAGCAAAAGGTATAACGGATAAATCCCAAATAATAAGCCTATTAAAATAGAATCATAATGATCATTGTGGCTGGCTTTTCTCCAGGTATATTTTTGAATAAAGAAATACAGCGGCCAATGAAACAGATAACCAGCTACTGCAGGTATAAAGAGCAATATTTTTCTTACTGGTGATATAGGTATACCCATTTTTTGTTTTAATTCTGCGGTATCATTTTTATTTATTTCGTACACTAAAGGTTGTAAAGCTTTTTGCAACTGTTCATTAAAAGAAACAATAGATTTTCCAAATCCATTTTCCAATTCAATATTTTTTTGCTGAATAATTTCTCCAAAATTTAGCAGCAGATTTTTTCCAAATGAAGTAAAAGACTGATAGTTTATACCGAGCGGTAATACTTTTAAATCAATCCCTTGCTGCCAGCTACTGGTTGCAAGTCTTGCTGTACCCTTCATCAGCGATCGTAAATGCCATTCATTAATGCACCTGCCTTCGCTAAAAATTAAAACAATTCCATTGTTTTTAAATATCTCTTTACATGCTGCAAAACTGGTATAGTTATGTTCTACATTTTCTACGCCTTCACTAGTACGATACACCGGCAGCATATTTAAAGAACGCAGTAATGCATTGGAAAATTTGTTTTTAAAAACATCTCCTCTCGTGAGAGAATGTACCGGCCTTTTAAAAAGTGAGCATAAAATAATAGCATCTAAAAATGAATTGGGATGGTTACATGCAATCAGTAAAGGCCCGCTTGAGCTTAAAATACTTTTATCATTGATGAGGATATGTCGGCAATATATCCACAGTGCAAACCTGGCAGGTATTTTAAGCAGCCTGTATAGCAATAGTAATTTTTGGGTGAATATAAAACAGAAATCGTTGCTTAAAAAAATTAAGAAGGCTTCGATATTATTTATATTACTTTAAAATTTGTTTAGCGCTAAAATAAGCTGATAAACGGAACAGCTATTTAATTATTAAAATTGTCTTAAACTAAACGGTCAGCTTGAAAAAAATAATACTTTTTCTCACCATCTTTATTGTTTCTAAAGTTGCAGCGCAAAAATCTCTCTGCAGTAACCTGGCACCTGATAAACTACACCAGTTGGGAGAAACGTCTAAAGACAATGGTGCTAGCTGGCTTACAGAATATGATCTTGATTGCAGGAGAAAAAAATAGATCAATTTAACTGCGGGTCAGTAGGAAAGTGCATCATCATTTCATACTTTCCACCTAAATGTAATAGGCTGGCACCCCATATTTCTTCCAGGGAAGTTTCAAAAATTATTTTTCGTGTACTGCCTACCGTGAGCCAGGTTTTTTCAGTTATTTCATCTCCCAACTGCCCGGTTCCCCAGCCACTATAACCTAAAAAAAACTTTATTTTATCCTGTTCAATAATTTCACTTTTTATTGCATCTTTTAAAACTTCAAAATCTCCACCCCAATAAATTTCTTCTCCAATCTTTTGACAGTCCGGAAGTAAATCCGGGTATTGATGTATATAATGTAAGGTGTCCATTTGAACCGGGCCGCCCTTATAAACCGGGTATTCAAAACCCTGCAGGCCTGGGATCAGTTCATCTAAGGTTTGATGATACATTTTGTTTAATACAAATCCAAAGCTTCCCTCTTCTTCATTGTGCCTGCACATTAATACCACTGTACGCATAAAATTGGGATCCTTTAAAAAAGGTTCGGCAATTAATAATGTACCGGTGGTGGGGGCTATCATAATTCTAAAATAATATTTTTTAGGCTAACTCAATAATAAAATATTTATTAAAGAAAAGTAGAAACGTATCTTACTTTTCTTATTCTGTTTCCTTTATTAATGGGATGTTGTAAACAAAACCAGCTTGAAAGAAGAAGCAAAACATTAACTGGTTTAATGGCATAGGCCTAGTTAATTATTAAACAAAACCCATATAAACCTTTCTGCTAACCTATTAGTAAATTACATTTGCAACACAGTAAATTCTATCATATATTGCTATTTGCATGAAAAAAATTTTCCCTGTTATTACAGTTCTTATTTCTTTAAGTTTATTGGGACTTATATTTTTTCAGTTTTTATGGCTAAAAAGTGCAAAAGAAATTAAGGAACAGCAGTTAGCCGATAATCTTACAAAATCCGTGGGCGAATCGGCATTGAAACTTATGGAGGATAATAATTTTCTTCCACATCAGAAAAAAAATGCCTTAATTTTTCCCTCAGATAAATTGCAGTTGGAGTTTGTAAAGCCTTCTGTTATTCAAAGTTTTTCAAAAGATGAAATAAAAGATATAATCAAAACTTCTTTTGACAGGAATGCATTAAAAAATATTCCTTTTGAATTTGCTGTTACCGAAAACTCTTTACTGGGCGACCAAATGGTAAGTGAAAACTTTTTTAAATATTACCTGGATTCTTCCAACAACATAAACCGGATGGTTTTTTTGCAACCTGCCAGCGGCAGCAATCTTGAAAATTTATCTAAAGAAGAATTTTTAGTCATTGTAGTACCACATCAGCGTTCCATCGTATTTAAGGAAATAGGCTGGTTTATCCTGGGAGCGATATTTTTCACTATCATTATTACCACGGCGTTTTTTGTTACCATCCGTACCTTGCTGCGTCAGAAAAAATTAAGTGAAATAAAGTCTGACTTTATCAATAATATGACACATGAATTTAAAACACCGCTGGCAACTATTTCTCTTGCCGTAGATGCCTTAAAAAATGAAAAAGTCGTGGCAGATAAAGACAAAACAAATTATTTTACCGGGGTAATAAAAGAAGAGAACAAGCGGATGAATAAACAGGTAGAGACTATACTGCAGGCGGCATTGCTGGATAAGCAGGAAGTACAGTTAAACCTGAAAAAATTATCTGCGCATGAGCTAATAACCAGTGCACTTAATAATATTGCTCTGCCAATAGAAGAAAACAACGGCAAATTATTTTACAACTTTGATGCCCCAAAAGATATGATCATGGCAGATGAGGTTCACTTCACCAATTTTGTAAATAACCTGTTGGATAATGCGGTAAAATATTCTAAAGAAAAGCCTGAAATAAAATTGACCACTTCCAATGTCGGAAATAATTTAAAAATTAAAATTGAAGACAATGGCATTGGTATGAATAAAGAAACCCTTAATCGCATTTTTGAAAAATTTTACCGGGCTCATACCGGCAATGTTCATAATGTAAAAGGTTTTGGCCTTGGGCTTAGCTATGTAAAAACAATGGTAGAAGCCCACAGAGGATCTATCAAAACTGAAAGCACTTTAGGAAAAGGTAGTAGCTTCATTATCACCGTACCTTTAGCTAAATAAAGTTTATCCACCTCTATTCACATCTATCCACAATATACTCACAACATCAAATGCTTATCAAGGTCTGCAATCTATACCTGATTTAGCTTACAGCCTGTGGAAAAAAAACTTTTTTTAAAAAGTGTCATAAAGTGGGAAAAAGTGTTATTTTGTGTCTAATACTTAATAATCAACTTAATTTCCTTCATGATCAGCTTCCTGGGTGAGTATGAATCAACCATTGATGCAAAGGGACGTTTCCTTTTGCCGGCCGGCTTTAAAAAGCAATTGCCGAAGGATGATGCTGCTCAATTTGTAATAAACCGGGGGTTTGAAAAATGCCTTACCCTTTATCCACTTCAAAGCTGGAAACCTATATTTAATGAGATAAGTCAGCTGAATGATTTTGATCCCAAAGTTAGAGAGTTCCGCCGCTACTTTTTAAATGGCGCCACCCAACTGGAAATAGATGGCGCCGGCCGGATACTGTTACCTAAAAATTTAATGGAACATGCTTCACTGGAGAGAGACATAGTACTAGTGTCTGCTTTAAATAAAATTGAAATCTGGGATAAAAATAAATACCAACAGTTCTTTGAATCATTCACACCGGAATCATTTAGTAACCTGGCTAATGAAGTGATGAACAAAGTAAAGGCTGACTAATTGTTTAATTGTTAAATGGTTGAAATGAGCAGTATGGATTCCGAAAAAAAAACAACAATTAAACAACTTGACAATTCAGCAATTGAATATCACACACCGGTTTTGCTTAACGAAGCCATAAAAGCTTTGGCAATAAAGCCAGATGGAGTATATGTTGATTGCACTTTTGGCGGCGGTGGACATAGCCTTGCTATTCTGAAACAATTAAGTAACAAAGGAAAATTAATTGTTTTTGACCAGGATGAAGATGCAAAAAATAATGTACCTCAGGATAGCAGGATAACTTTTGTGCCGCAAAATTTCCGTCACCTTCAGCGCTTTTTAAGATTGCATAAGGAGGTACAGGTAGATGGTATTCTTGCAGATCTCGGCGTATCAAGTCACCAGTTTAATGAAGCAGGCAGGGGCTTTTCTACCCGTTTTGATGCAGCCCTGGATATGCGGATGGATAGCAGGCAAGCCATTACAGCAGCGCAGGTATTACAAACTTTTACAGCATTGCAATTGCATAAGATGCTGGAAAAATACGGAGAGGTTACCAATGCAAAAACCCTGGCCCAAACTATTGTGCAACAAAGAATGATTGCGCCATTTACAACCATTAACCGGTTTAAGCAGGCAATACAGCAGGTAGTAAAAGGTAATCCGAATAAATATTTTGCCCAGGTTTTCCAGGCATTAAGAATAGAAGTAAATGACGAAATGGGCGCATTGAAAGAAATGCTGGCACAATCGGTTCAGTCATTAAAACCGGGGGGCAGAATAGTAGTTATCACTTTTCATTCTTTAGAAGACAGGATGGTGAAAAACTTTTTTAAGCAGGGTTCATTTGAAGAGCAGGAAGTGGATGATGTTTACGGCACAAAGCCAGAAAGCCCGCTGGTAGTAGTTTCTAAGAAACCCATAGTTCCCGGCGAAGCCGAAATAAAAATAAACTCAAGATCACGAAGCGCCAAATTGCGCATTGCAGAAAAAAAATAATGAGCGAAGAAATTAAAAATACTGAATCCATACCGCAAAGTAAAAATGACTGGCGGCGGATATTTAATTATAAATGGATCGTTAAAAATATCCCTTTTTTTCTTTTTCTGGCCGGCTTGGCAGTGTTGTATATCTATAATGGTCACCATGCAGATAAGTTGATCAGGAAAATAGGGATAAGTGAAAAAAATATTAAAGAACTGGAGTATGAATATAAAACAATAAAGAGTGATGTCATTTTCAGAAGTAAAGCCAGTGAGCTGGTAAAGGCGGTAGAACCTTTAGGTTTAAAAGAGCAGAAGCTACCACCAGTATTGTTAACAGATTCAGAGAAAAAATAATTAAAAAACGCCCGTAGTTGGAAATTAAAAAAGACATATTGTGGAGAGTGTACTTGTGCTTTCTGTGCATAGTATTACTTAGCGTATTTGTATTGGGCAGGGCTATTTATATTCAGCGGGTGCAGGGTAGTTTTTGGAGAGGCATGGGTGATAGCCTGCATTTAAAATATTTACCCATTGATGCAGAGCGTGGCACTATTTACAGTGAAGATGGAAATATGCTTAGCACTTCAGTACCCATTTTTGATGTTTATGTAGATTTTGGGGCAGATGGTTTGAGAGAAAAACAAGGCAAAAGATTTAAAGATAATTTAGATTCTCTCTGTATCAGCCTGGCAAATCTTTTTAAAGATCAGACAACCGCAGCATACAAAAAAGATCTGCAACTGGCGTATAAAAACAAAGACCGATATTATCCTTTAAAGAAGAAAATTTCTTTTGAAAAATATAAAGAACTGCGCAATTTTCCATTGGTGAGATTGGGACGCAATAAAAGTGGATTTATTATAGATCCAAGAGACAAGCGGATCAATCCTTATGTATTACTTGCCAACAGAACCATCGGTTTATCAAGACTTGACTCTACCAAAAATGTTGGGCTTGAACTTACTTATGACAGTTTGCTGAAAGGCATAACAGGCCAGCGTTTGATGCGTTATGCTGCCGGTACTTATATGCCGGTGGAAGGAGCCGAACTGGATCCGGTAAATGGTAAAGATATTGTAACAACGCTGGATACTTACATGCAGGATGTAGCAGAAAATGCTTTAATGAAAATGATGGTGGGCAATAATTCTTTGCATGGCACTGCAATAGTAATGGAAACTGCTACCGGAAAAATTAAGGCCATTGCAAATCTTGGTAAGCAGCCGGATGGCGGGTATATAGAAGATTTAAATTATGGTATTGGGAAAGCAACCGAGCCAGGCTCTATTTTTAAACTGGCAACTTTAATCAGTTTGCTGGAAGATAAATACGTTACGATAGATTCTAAAGTTGACTGTGAAGGTGGAGTAAAAGAATTTTATGGCCTTCGCATAAGGGATACACATCCAAATCATATACTCTCTGTAAAAGATGCATTTGCAGCAAGCAGCAATGTTGCTTTTGCAAAAATGGCCGATCAATATTATCATAGCCAGCCTTCTCAATTTATTGCTCATTTACACAAATTCCGTTTAGATCAAATGACCGGCATAGATATTATTGCCGCTTCCGGAAAACCAACAATAAAAAAGCCAACCAATCGTAGCTGGTCTAAAACAACCATTCCGTACATGGCACATGGCTACGAAGAATTAGTAACACCCTTGCACATGCTGATGCTTTATAATGCTGTAGCAAATGATGGTAAAATGATGAAACCTTACCTGGTAAATGCGGTAAGAGAATATGGCGTGGATGTAAAAAATATTTTGCCGCAGGTATTGGTAGAAAAAATATGCAGCGATGAAACATTGGCGCAGGTGAAAGAATGTTTAAAAGCCGTAGTAGATAGTGTGCATGGAACAGCTCATAAAATTTTATTTGATACTGCATACTCTATCTCCGGTAAAACCGGTACAGCAGTTACTGCACAGGATAATAAAGGATATAATAAAGGCAATAAAATTTACCAGGCATCTTTCATTGGTTATTTTCCTTCAGCTCATCCAAAATATACTATGGCGGTGGTTATTCAAAACAGCAATCAATCTAAACTTGTATATGGGGCAGATGTTTCAGGAACAGTATTTAAAGAAATAAGTGACCGTATTTACGGGCGTTATTTAAGTACCAACAATTTTACTTCATCCAATACAGCAGACAGTACGGCTTATAATTCTTACGGCATGAGAACAGATCTGCAATCCATTTTTAGTTTTTTAAAAATCGGGTATAAAGATTCTGTTACTTCTGGCTATTGGAGAAATATGCAGCTCAAAAATAATATAGCCGGTTTAAATACACCCATTTATTCTATCACCCCTGCAGCTGTAACCCCCGATGTTATTGGCATGGGCTTAAAAGATGCAGTGTATTTGCTGGAAAATAAAGGAATGAAAATATCGGTATTGGGTAGGGGCAAAGTAATTAGTCAAAGTATTGTGGCGGGTTCAAATTTTTCTAAAGGGCAAAAAATTTCTATAACGCTCAATTGAGCGAACAGCTATGCTAAAAGATCTGTTATATAAAGTGAAAATTATAGGGGTAAAAGGAGATACGGGTGTTGCTGTAAAAGCCTTGCAACTGGATTCCCGTGCCGTAAAAGCCGGCGATTGTTTTATAGCAGTAAATGGCGTACAAATAAACGGGCACGGGTATATTAATGCGGCTATAACCAATGGAGCAGTAGCAATTATCTGCGAGTTAATGCCTGCAGACATTACTGAAGGCATTACATACGTACAGGTAGAAAACAGTTCTATTGCTGCCGGTTACATGAGTCATCATTTTTATAACCAACCATCTCAAAATATAAAACTGGTAGGCGTTACCGGTACTAATGGTAAAACGACTATCGCCACCTTACTGTTTAAATTATTTTCATCGCTTGGTAATAAATGCGGGCTGATAAGTACGGTACAAAACCAGGTGGTAAATGAAATAATTCCGGCTACACATACCACACCGGATGCGATAAATCTGAATGCATTATTGAAGCAGATGAGGGATGCCGGATGCAGTTATGTATTTATGGAATGCAGCAGCCATGCTATTCAGCAACACCGCATGGCAGGGCTTGTTTTTACAGGTGGCATATTCAGCAACATAACTCACGATCATCTGGATTATCATAAAACTTTTGATGAATACATCCGGGTAAAAAAATCGTGGTTTGATGAACTGCCAAAGACAGCATTTGCCATCAGTAATGCAGATGATAAAAGAGGTGCCGTGATGCTGCAGAATACTAATGCAAAAAAATATTTTTATAGCCTTAAAACCCTGGCAGATTTTAAGGGTAAAATTCTCGATAATAGTTTTGCCGGCCTGCACATGACAGTAAATGATACCGAAGTACATTTTAAAATGATCGGCGAATTTAATGCCTATAATTTACTGGCTGTATTTGCGGCGGCTATTTGCCTGGGCCAGGAAAAAGAAAATATCCTGTTATTACTTAGTGGTCTTGATGGAGCAGAAGGAAGGTTTGATTATATGCTCAGCAACCAAGATAAAATAGTTGGCATTGTAGATTATGCCCATACACCCGATGCATTATTAAATGTGTTGGCAACTATAAAAAACCTGCGCCAGGGAAATGAAAAAATTATTACCGTAGTTGGTTGTGGTGGCAATAGGGATAAAACAAAAAGGCCAGTGATGGCAGAAGTTGCCTGCGAATACAGCGATAAAGTAATTTTTACTTCAGATAATCCACGTAAAGAAGATCCGTTACAAATTTTAAAAGAAATGGAAGCCGGCGTAAATGTGGCAGCCAGAAAAAAATACATAACTATAGAAGATAGAAGGGAAGCAATTAAAACTGCAGTAAGCCTAAGCCATAAAGAAGACATTGTTTTAATAGCCGGTAAAGGGCACGAAAAGTACCAGGATGTAAATGGGGTAAAGCATGACTTTGATGATAAAAAAGTGTTGGAAGAAATGTTTGAAATGCTGGAGAAGTGACAAATGAGATAATGTGATAATTAGCTAATGTGCTAATGAAAGCAGCCAATAATTATTTGCAGGAAAATAAAAGTAACAGGTATAAAAAATTATCACACTAAATAAAAGCAGTCAGTAATTATTTGCAGGAAAATAAAAAAAGTAACGAGTATAAAAAATTATCACATTATCGAATTAGCTAATTAGCAAATTGTATGTTGTATCACTTATTCAATTGGCTTGCAAAAGAAAACTTCCGGTTCCCGGGTAGTGGCCTTTTTCAGTTCATCACCTTCCGGGTGTTGCTTGCCATGATATTGTCTTTAGTGATCACGACAGTATATGGAAAAAAGCTCATTCGCTTTCTGCAAAAAAAGCAGTTAGGCGAAACGGTAAGAGATCTTGGCCTGGCAGGCGAACAGCAAAAAAAAGGCACGCCAACTATGGGTGGGATAATTTTAATTCTTGCTATTATCATTCCTACTTTATTGCTGGCCAATCTTGATAAAGTGTACATACGGCTGATGTTGCTTTGCACTGTGTGGCTTGGCAGCATTGGTTTTATTGATGATTATTTAAAAATAAAAGCCCGTCGTATAGCTAAAGAAAAGGGGATCGACTACAAAAAAACAGACGCAGATGGCCTGGCAGGAAGGTTTAAAATTTTTGGCCAGGTAATGCTGGGGATCATCGTAGGCGCTACGCTTTATTTTAATAACAGTGTAATAGTAGAAAGAGAAGTTTACAATCCCGATCCCCAGTTTGTAAAAGATTCTGTTTTACATCGTGGCGAAAAACTGATGAGTGATTCATTTCACCTGGCAACAATTGACGGAAAGAAACACATTTTTGCTAAGGTAAAAACGCCCATAACTACCATACCATTTTTTAAATCTCACGAATTTAATTATGCAAAACTGTTGCCAAAGAGTTTAGAAAGTTATACTTACATACTCTATATCATTATTGTAATATTTATTGTAACAGCAGTATCTAATGGGGCAAATATTACAGACGGATTAGATGGTTTGGCTACCGGCGTATGCGCAATAATTGGTATTTGCCTGGGTATATTTTCTTATGTAAGCGGTAATATAAAGTTTGCTGAATACCTGAATATAATGTACATACCAAACCTTGGGGA